>NZ_DATMGA010000033.1:0-60604 GCF_035555955.1 Eoetvoesiella sp.
AGCGCGCGGCCGGGTCGCGGCGCGGGTCGGCTTCGTACAGGCCGCGCTGGTCGGTCAGGATGATGAGCGCATCGGCTTCGATCAGGTTGGTGACCAGGGCGCCGAGCGTATCGTTGTCGCCCAGGCGTATTTCGTCGGTGACGACGGTGTCGTTTTCGTTGACGATGGGCACGACGCCCAGCGAGAGCAGGGTGTACAGCGTGCTGCGGGCATTGAGGTAGCGCCTGCGGTCGGACAGGTCTTCGTGGGTCAGCAGGATTTGCGCGGTGCGTATGCCGTGGCGCGCGAAAGCCGCTTCGTAGGCCTGCGCCAGGCCCATCTGGCCCACCGCCGCGGCGGCCTGCAGTTCGTGCATGGTGTGGGGGCGCACTGCCCAGCCAAGGCGGGCCATGCCTTCGGCGATGGCGCCGCTGGACACCAGAACGACTTCCCGGCCCTGGCCATGCAGCACGGCGATCTGCTCGGCCCATTGCTCCACCGCCACCAGGTCGATGCCGCGGCCCTCGTTGGTGACGAGCGACGACCCCACTTTGGCGACCAGGCGCTTGGCTTTGGCTATGACCGATTTGGCGGTTGTGTCGGAGGGCATGATGTAGTCAGAAGTAGGGAAGGTCGCAACGCCGTGATTTTACCCGCATGCGCCGCGCTATCGACAATGGCGGCGTAAAGCGCTGCGAACCGTGTTGCGTGCGAGCGCCGGCAGGCGGCTTCAGCCTTCGCCGCGGGTCGTATCGAAACGCGGGTCCTCGGCAATGTAGGAGCCGTCGGCCTTGTCTTGTTCGATCTGGGCTTTTTGGCGTTCGGCGTCGAGCCAGTCCTGGAGTTGCCAGATCAGTTCCTGGGTGCCTTCGCCGTTCAGGGCCGAGATGCTGAATACCGGGCCTTTCCATTCCAGGGCCTTGCATAGGCGCTGCTTGACGTCTTCCGGGTCGGCCACCATGTCCAGCTTGTTGAGCACCAGCCAGCGCGGCTTTTCGTACAGGGCGGGGTCGTAGCGGCGCAGTTCCTCGACGATGGCGCGGGCGTCGGCCGCGGCCTGTTCGACGGGGTCGATTTCGGGGTCGGGCGACGAGACGTCGACCAGGTGCAGCAGGACGCGGGTACGCGACAGGTGGCGCAGGAACAGGTGGCCCAGCCCGGCGCCTTCCGAGGCTCCTTCGATGAGGCCGGGAATATCGGCCACGACGAAGCTGCGCGATTCCGAGGTGCGCACCACCCCCAGGTTGGGATGCAGGGTGGTGAAAGGGTAGTCGGCGATCTTGGGCCGCGCGTTGGAAATCTTGCTGATCAGCGTGGATTTGCCCGCATTGGGCAGGCCCAGCAGGCCGACATCGGCCAGGACCTTGAGTTCGAGCCTGAGCTTGCGCTGCTCGCCTTCCTTGCCGGGAGTCCATTGGCGCGGCGCGCGGTTGG
The DNA here is from genome assembly GCF_035555955.1 of Eoetvoesiella sp. Taxonomy (NCBI): domain Bacteria; kingdom Pseudomonadati; phylum Pseudomonadota; class Betaproteobacteria; order Burkholderiales; family Alcaligenaceae; genus Eoetvoesiella; species Eoetvoesiella sp. The sequence goes on from NZ_DATMGA010000033.1 coordinate 1,414, forward strand.
TGCTGGACTTGAAGTGCAGATTGCCCAGCCCGCCCTCGCCGCCGGCGGCAAGCACGACCTTTTCCTGGTGACGGTCGAGGTCGAACAACTGCTCGCCGGTCTCGGCGTCGAATATGGTGGTGCCTACGGGAACCCGCAGCGTGATGTCGGGCGCGGCAGCGCCGTATTGATCCGAGCCGCGGCCGTTTTCGCCGTTCTTGGCGCGGTGCAGGCGGGCATAGCGGAAATCGACCAAGGTGTTGATGTTGCGGTCGGCGATGGCGAATATGGTGCCGCCGCGCCCGCCGTCCCCGCCGTCGGGGCCGCCCTTGGGGATGAATTTTTCGCGACGAAAGCTCGACACGCCATTGCCCCCCTTGCCGGCGATGACTTCGATGGTGGCTTCATCTACGAATTTCATGATTTTTTGACCAGTAAGACAAAAAGCCCCGCCGTCACGGCAGGGCTTTGGCAAGACAGCAGTCCGGGAATTACTCGGCTGCGATCACGGAAACGGTGCGTTTGTTGAGCGCGCCCTTGATCGTGAACTTGACGGTGCCGTCGACCAGCGAGAACAGTGTGTGGTCCTTGCCGATGCCGACATTCGTGCCGGGGTGGAATTGCGTGCCGCGCTGGCGAACGATGATGGAACCTGCGTTGATGGCCTGGCCACCGTAGATTTTCACACCAAGCCGTTTCGATTCCGAGTCGCGACCGTTGCGCGTAGAGCCGCCGCCCTTTTTGTGTGCCATGTTTAGCTCCTGCTATGCAAACAGTTGATTGACAATTAAGCCGTGACAGCTTCGATGCGAAGCTCGGTGTAGTTCTGGCGATGGCCTTGACGCTTTTGATAGTGCTTGCGACGGCGCATCTTGAAGATCTTGACCTTGTCGTGACGACCTTGCGCAAGAACTGTTGCCTTGACCACGGCGCCAGCAACCAAAGGCGTGCCAATCTTTAATTGGTCACCTTCGCCAACCGACAAAACCTGGTCCAGCGTGATTTCTTGCCCAATGTCTGCCGGTATCTGTTCTACCTTGAGTTTTTGTCCTGCGGCAACACGATACTGTTTGCCGCCGGTTTTTATGACCGCGTACATGTGGGTAACCTCTAGATTTTTAACTTGGCAAAATGCCAAGCTAAGCATGATAACGCTTTTTTACGTGGTAAGTCAAGGGCTTGCGCAGGCGCTGCACAGTGCCGACGCGGCCCTTGTGCCCGGCGGGCCGCTCAGGAGCGGTAGTCGGCGTTGATGCTGACGTATTCGTGCGAGAAATCGCAGGTGTAGACGGTTTCGGCCACGTCGCCGCGTCCCAGGGCGATGCGGACGGTTATTTCGGCTTCCTTCATGACGCGCTGGCCGTCTTCTTCCTGGTATTGCGGATGGCGCTGGCCGTTGCTGGCCACCAGCACGTCTCCCAGCCACAGATTGACCGAGGAGACTTCCAGGTCGGCGATGCCGGCATAGCCGATGGCGGCCAGGATGCGGCCCAGGTTGGGGTCGGATGCGTAGAAAGCGGTCTTGACCAGCGGCGACTGCGCCACGGCATAGGCGACCTTGAGGGCTTCGTCGGTGTCCTTGGCCTGTTCGACCTGGATGGTCATGAACTTGGTGGCGCCTTCGGCGTCGCGCACGATTTTCCGGGCCAGTTCGGCGGCGGCGTCGGCCAGGGCGTCGAACAGGGCGGCAAAATGCGGGTCTTTGCTGCTGTCGATGTTCAGCCCGCTCTGGCCCGTGGCCATGATGATGAACGAGTCGTTGGTGGACGTGTCGCCGTCGACGGTGATGCGGTTGAAGGAGCGGTTGGCGATGGCCCGCGTCATGTCCTTGAGCAGGGCCGGGCCGATGCCGGCGTCGGTGCCCAGGTAGCCCAGCATGGTGGCCATATTGGGCCGTATCATGCCTGCGCCCTTGCTGATGCCGGTGATGGTGACGGTTTTGCCGCCCAGTTCCATGCGGCGCGACACGATCTTGGGCAGGGTGTCGGTGGTCATGATGGCGTGGGCCGCCTCGAACCAGTTGTCGGCCTTGGAGCTGGCAATGGCCTGCGGTAGTGCTGCGATCAGCCGGTCGACGGGCAGGGGTTCCAGGATGACGCCGGTGGAAAACGGCAGGATCTGCTGGGAATTGAGCCCCAGCAGCGAAGCCAGCGCCTTGCAGGTGTCCTGCGAGGCCTGCAGGCCGCTGTCGCCGGTGCCGGCGTTGGCATTGCCGGTGTTGACGACCAGGGCCCGGATTTCGGGTTCGGCCATGAGATGGCTTTCGCACACCTGCACCGGTGCGGCGCGGAAACGGTTTTGCGTGAACACGCCGGCGACCAAGGTTCCGGGGGCCAGTTGGAAGACGGTGAGGTCCTTGCGGTCGGCCTTGCGTATGCCCGCTTCGGCGATGCCGATTTCTATGCCGGGAACGGCGTGGATTTCGGATTCTGGGGGGATGTACAGGTTGACGGCCATAGCGAAGACACCAGCGAAAAAGGAAGCCGCCATTTTACTCGAAGCGCGGCCCTGCGCCCGCAGGCGGCGCCTTGCGGCCGTTCAGGAGCGCAAGGTAAGCTGGGTCTGGACGATGAGCTTGAGCTCGCCCAGCGCCTCGAACAGGTTTTTCTTGCTTTTTTCCGACATGCCGGCCATGACGCCTTGTATCCATTGCTCGTGGGACTCGGCCATTTTGCGGAAGGTGCGCTTGCCCTTGGCGGTGAGCTTGATGATGGAGCTGCGGCGGTCGGTGGCGACCTTGTTGCGCTCGACCATGCCTTCTTTCTCGAGCTGGTCGGTGATGCCGGTGATATTGCCGTTGGTAACCATCATGTGCCTGGAAAGCTCGCTCATTTTCATGCCTTCGGGCGCGCGCAGCAGTTGGGCCATGAGGTCGAAGCGCGGCAGGGTGGTTTCGTATTCGGTGCGCAGGCGGCTGCGGATGTCGCTTTCCAGCAAGTTGCAACAGGTCAGCAGGCGCAGCCATAGCCGAAGATCGCCGTGGTCTTCGGGCCGGGCCCTGGATTCCAGATCCGGGGTGGTTGCATTGAGGTAGGAATCGGTCATGGCTTTGCTTTCGTGGAGGTTCGCCGGGGCGATTTGTCTTTATGGGCGGCAGCGGGGCGGGGCCGTCTCCTGTGCGGGTGTTTCCGTATTTTCCCTAAATCTAAACAGCCTAAACTATTACTGTCAAGAAGGTTTAACCTTCAACATATAAAAAAACAGGGTAGCTGCGAAAAATCTCTTGCCACGCCTGTTCTTTGACTATATAGTTTAAGCTTAAAGTATATGGATTTGCCCGCCCCTGCCTGATCATGCCGCTTGTGCATTGTGCCAGCCGGTAACAGGAACAGCCCAGGCGGACGCCTGTTGTTGGAACGTACCCGGAGAGACGCATGAACATAGTTTGTATTGGCGGTGGCCCCGCTGGCCTGTATTTCGGTTTGCTGATGAAACTTAGCGACCCCACGCACGAAGTCACCGTCATCGAGCGGAATCGTCCTTACGACACCTTTGGCTGGGGCGTGGTTTTTTCCGATGCCACCCTCGAAAACCTGAAGGAAGCCGATCCGGTGTCGGCCGAGCAGATCAGCCAGGCCTTCAACCACTGGGACGACATCGCCATTCATTACAAGGGCCGCAGCATCCGCAGCGGCGGCCACGGCTTCATCGGCATCGGCCGCAAGAAACTGCTGAATATCCTGCAGGCCCGCTGCGAAGAGCTGGACGTCAAGCTGGTGTTCGAAACCGAGGTCTCCGACGACCAGGCCATCGCCGAACAGTACAAGGCCGATATCGTCATCGCCTCCGACGGCTTGAACAGCCGCATCCGCACGCGCTACCAAGACACCTACAAGCCCGACATCGACACGCGCGAATGCCGTTTCGTGTGGCTGGGCACCAAGCAGACCTTCGACGCCTTCACCTTTGCTTTCGTACAGACCGAGCACGGCTGGTTCCAGGCGCACGCCTACCAGTTCGAAGATGGCATGTCGACCTTCATCGTCGAAACCCTGGACAGCACCTGGAAGGCCGCCGGCCTGGACACCATGAGCCAGGAAGACGGCATCGCCTATTGCGAAAAACTGTTCGCCCCGTGGCTGGGCGGCAATGCGCTGATCAGCAACGCAACCCACCTGCGCGGCTCGGCCATCTGGATCCGCTTCCCCCGCGTCATCTGCGACACCTGGGTGCACGAGCAAAAGCTGCCCAGCGGGCGCACCGTGCCCGTCGTGCTCATGGGCGATGCCGCGCACACCGCGCATTTCTCCATTGGCTCGGGCACCAAGCTTGCGCTGGAAGACGCCATCGAGCTGCGGCGCTCCATCCTGGCCAACGACAACAACCTGGCCGCCGGCCTGCATCATTACGAAGAAGTGCGCAGCGTCGAAGTCCTGAAAATCCAGAACGCCGCGCGCAACTCCACCGAGTGGTTCGAAAACGTCGAGCGCTATGCCGCGCTCGAGCCCGAGCAGTTCGCCTATTCGCTGCTGACCCGCTCGCAGCGGATTTCGCACGAAAACCTGCGCCTGCGCGACCCCAAGTGGCTGGAAGGCTACGAACGCTGGCTGTCGGGCAAGCACGAGGCCCAGGCGGGCGAGCGTCCCGTGCCGCCCATGCACATTCCCTTCAAGCTGCGCACCGTCACGCTCAAGAACCGCATCGTGGTCTCGCCCATGGCCATGTATTCCTGCGTCGACGGCGTTCCGGGCGATTTCCACCTTGTGCACCTGGGTTCGCGCGCCATGGGCGGCGCCGGCCTGGTCATGGTCGAAATGACCTGCGTCTCGCCGGAAGGCCGCATCACCCCGGGATGCCCGGGGCTGTGGACCGACGAGCAGGCGGTCGCTTTCAAGCGCATCGTTGATTTCATACACGGCAATTCCGACGCCAAAATCGGCATCCAGCTCGGCCATGCGGGCCGCAAGGCTTCCACTCGCGTAAGCTGGGAAGGCACCGATCTGCCGCTGCTCGAAGGCAACTGGCCCATTATCTCGGCTTCGGCCCTGCCTTACATAGAAGGCGTGTCGCAAGTGCCCCAGGCCATGACGCGCCAGCAAATGGACGAAGTCCGCGACGAGTTCGTGGCCGCCACACGCCGCGCCATGGCTGCCGGCTTCGACCTGCTCGAGCTGCATTGCGCGCACGGCTACCTGCTGTCGTCGTTCATTTCGCCGCTTACCAATCTGCGCACCGACGAATACGGCGGCTCGCTCGACAACCGCCTGCGCTATCCGCTCGAGGTCTTCGAGGCCATACGCCAGGTCTGGCCGGCGCAACTGCCCATGTCGGTGCGTATTTCCGCGCACGACTGGGTCGAGGGCGGCATCACGCCCGACGACGCCGTCGAGATCGCGCGCCGCTTCAAGGCCGCGGGTGTCGATCTGGTGGACTGCTCTTCCGGCCAGGTCAGCAAGGCCGAGCAGCCCGTTTACGGCCGTATGTTCCAGACGCCGTTCGCCGACCGCGTACGCAACGAATCGGGAATCTCCACCATGGCGGTGGGCGCCATTTTCGAGGCCGACCACGTCAACAGCATCATCGCCTCGGGGCGCGCCGACCTGTGCGCCCTGGCCCGCCCGCATCTGGCGGACGCCGCCTGGACGCTGCGCGAGTCGGCCCGTATCGGCTATACCGACATCAGCTGGCCCAAGCAGTACTTCCCGGCCAAGCGCCAGCTTGAAACCAACTTCGAACGGGCTGCCGCCTACGCGCAGCAGATCGGCAAATGAGCGGCGCAGGCACGCTGGCGCGGCGCCACGCGCTGGTTACCGGAGGCTCGCGCGGCATCGGCTACGCCGTAGCGCAGCGGCTGCTGGAGCAGGGCGCCCGCGTTACCTTGCTGGGCCGCGACGTCAAGTCGCTGCAGCAGGCGGTGGACAGCCTGGCCGAATATGGCGAGGCGGGCTTCGTCAGCGCCAATATTTCCCAGCAGGCCGACGTGCGCAAGGCGTTTGCGCAAGCGGTCGAGCGTTTCGGGGTCATCGACATCCTGGTCAACAACGCCGGGCAGGCGGTCAGCGAACGCTTCGACCGGCTCGATGAGGCGGCCTGGGAAAAAATGATCGCCGTCAACCTGACCGGCACCTTCCATTGCATCCAGGCGGCCCTGCCAGGCATGCTCGAGCAGCAGTGGGGGCGCATCGTCAACGTGGCCAGCACCGCCGGCCTGGCGGGGTATGCCTATGTCAGCGCCTACTGCGCCGCCAAGCACGGGGTGATCGGCCTGACCCGCTCCCTGGCCCTGGAAACCGCCAAAAAGGGGGTGACGGTCAATGCGGTATGCCCGGGCTATACCGAGACCGACCTGGTTCAAGAGGCCCTGGACAACATCATGCAAAAAACCGGCATGAGCCGCGATCAGGCAAAAGCCAAGCTAGCCGAAGGCAATCCGCAGGGCAAGCTCGTACAACCCGCCGAAGTGGCCGATGCGGTGGCGTGGCTTTGCCAGCCGGGCGCATCGGCGGTAAACGGCCAGTCCATTCCCGTCGACGGGGGAGAAGTCATGGTTGGCTAGGCGCCGCCATCGTACTCAAGGAGAAAAATACAGATGACTCAAACCGAACACACCATGGCCCACCACAGGCAGCCGATGGCCGGCTACACGCCGCGCAATTTCCTCTGGAGCGTGTCCGGCGACGGCAAGGTTGCCACCATTACCCTGAATCGCCCCGAGCGCAAGAATCCGCTTACGTTCGAGTCGTACGCCGAGCTGCGCGATCTGTTCCGCAGCCTGGTGTACGCCAGCGACATCAAGATCGTGGTCGTGACCGGTGCCGGCGGCAACTTCTGCTCGGGGGGCGATGTGCACGAAATCATCGGGCCGCTCACCAAGATGACCATGCCGCAATTGCTGGAGTTCACGCGCATGACCGGCGACCTGGTCAAGGCCATGCGCGCCTGCCCGCAGCCCATCATTGCCGCCGTGGACGGCGTATGCGCCGGCGCCGGCGCCATCGTGGCGATGGCGTCCGACATGCGCCTGGGCACGCCGCAGGCCCGCACCGCCTTCCTGTTCACTCGCGTCGGCCTGGCCGGCTGCGACATGGGCGCCTGCGCCATCCTGCCGCGCGTGATCGGCCAGGGCCGGGCTTCCGAACTGCTTTACACCGGGCGCGCCATGAGCGCCGAAGAAGGCCAGGCCTGGGGCTTCTTCAATAGCCTGCATGCTTCAGACGCCCTGCTGGATGCCGCCCACAAGCTGGCGGATCAATTGGCCGCCGGCCCCACCTTCGCCCACGGCGTGACCAAGAAAATGCTGCACCAGGAGTGGAGCATGGGAGTGGACGAGGCGATCGAATCCGAAGCCCAGGCCCAGGCCATCTGCATGCAGACCCAGGACTTCCGCCGGGCGTACGAAGCGTTCGTCGCCAAACAGAAACCCGTATTCGAAGGTGATTGAATGAGCGACCTGACCTGGACCGACTGGCCTTTCTTCGACGAGCGCCACCAGCAGCTGGCGCGTGAGCTGGATGCCTGGTGCTCCAGCACCCTTCACGGCATAGACCATTCCGACACCGACGCCGCCTGCAAGCACTTGGTGCATGCGCTGGGCGAAGCGGGCTGGCTGAAGATTGCCGTGCCCCAGGGGCCGGACGGAGCGTGGGGCGGCCGTTGGCCCGAAATCGACTCGCGCTCGCTGTGCATCATGCGCGAGACCCTGGCGCGCTACGACGGCCTGGCCGATTTTGCGTTCGCCATGCAAGGCCTGGGCAGCGGCGCCATTTCCATTGCCGGCAGCGATGACCTGCGCCGGCGCTATCTGCCTCGCGTCTCCAGCGGCCAGGCCATCGCGGCTTTCGCCTTGTCCGAACCCGATGCGGGCTCCGACGTGGCGGCCATGTCGTGCGAGGCCAGGCTCGACGGCGACTCGTACGTGCTCAACGGCGAGAAGACCTGGATATCCAATGGCGGCATTGCCGATTTCTACTGCGTGTTCGTGCGCACGGGCGAAGCGCCGGGCGCGCGCGGCATCTCGGCCTTTGTGGTCGATGCCGGCACGCCGGGCTTTTCCATCGCCGAGCGCATCGACGTCATTGCGCCTCACCCCTTGGCCAGGCTGCGCTTCGATAATTGCCGCATCCCCGTTTCGCAGCGCCTGGGCGATGCCGGCCAGGGTTTCAAAATCGCCATGATGACGCTGGACATTTTCCGCGCTTCGGTGGCGGGCGCCGCGCTGGGTTTTGCGCGCCGCGCCCTCAGCGAGGGGCTGGCGCGCGCCAAGTCCCGCAAGATGTTCGGCCAGACTCTGGGCGACCTGCAGCTGACCCAGGCCGCGCTGGGCGACATGGCGACCGAAATCGACGCCGCCGCCTTGCTGACCTACCGTGCCGCCTGGATGCGCGACGTCAAGGGTGTGCGCACTACGCGCGAAGCCGCCATGGCCAAGATGGCGGCCACCGAATCCGCGCAGCGCGTCATCGATCGCGCGCTGCAGATGTTCGGCGGCGAAGGTGTCGTATCGGGCCGGCCGGTTGAAAAGCTGTATCGCGAAATCCGCGCCCTGCGCATCTACGAAGGCGCGACCGAAGTGCAAAAGCTGATCATCGCGCGAGAGCTCATGAAAGAATAATCAGGCAAGCGCGCGGGCATTGCGCCATGCAATGCGGCAAGCCCCGCAGCGGATGCGGGGCCGCGAAGACGATGCGCCGATCTTGAAAATACAGGAGATAGGAAATGGAAAAATCAGGACATACCGACACCTTTGCGCGCGATCACTTGCCGCCGCTTGCCGAGTGGCCCGAGCTGCTGCTCGACGGCAACCCCGACGTCGACTATCCGGCGCGCCTGAACTGCGCCGTCGAACTGGTGGACGCCCATGTCGCCCGGGGAAACGGGGATCGCGTGGCCTTGTTTTGGCGCGATGGCGCTGAAAAGAAAAGCATGACGTACCGGCAGCTCATGGAGCTGACCAACCGCATCGCGCACGTGCTGACCGAAGACATGCAGCTGCAGCCGGGCAACCGCGTGCTGCTGCGCGGGCCCAACAACCCCATGATGGCGGCGTCCTGGCTGGCCGCCGTCAAGGCCGGCCTGGTAACCGTGCCCACCATGCCCTTGCTGCGAGCGATCGAACTCAAGGCCATTATCGACAAGGGCCAGGTTTGCGCCGTGCTGAGCGACAAGCGGCTGGCCGACGACGTCGAGGCCTGCATGGACTCCAGCCACGCCGCGTATTGCCCCACCTTGAAGCAGGCGCGCTACTTTCACGACGACGGCCCCGATTCGCTGGACACGCTGGCCCGCTCCAAGCCCGCCGAGTATCGCGCCTGCGACACCGCCGTCGACGATGTCTGCCTTATCGCCTTTACCAGCGGCACCACTGGCCGTCCCAAGGGCTGCATGAATTTCCATCGCGATGTGCTGGCCATGTGCGATACGTTCTCCAAGCATATTCTGCGCACCAATGCGAACGACATCGTATGCGGCACGCCGCCCCTGGCCTTTACCTTCGGCCTGGGAGGCCTGCTGTGCTTTCCCTTGCGGGCGGGCGGCGCCACGGTGCTCACCGAAAAAGTCACGCCTGCCGAGCTGCTGCAAACCATTCAGGATTTCCGTGCCACCATGGTTTTCACGGCGCCCACCTTTTACCGGCAGATGGCGGCCCTGGTCGGCAATTACGACCTGTCCAGCCTGAAGACCACCGTTTCGGCTGGCGAGGCCTTGCCCGATGCGACCCGCCAGTTGTGGAAGCAGGCCACCGGAATCGAAATGACGGACGGCATCGGCGGCACCGAGATGATCCACGTGTATGTGTCGAGCGCGCCCGAAAACGTGCGCCGCGGCGCTATCGGCACTGTCGTGCCGGGCTATATTGCGCAGGTGGTGGACGAAAACCTGAAGCCGGTTCCCTTTGGCACGGTCGGCCGGCTGGCCGTCAAGGGCCCTACGGGCTGCCGCTACCTGGACGACGAGCGCCAGCGCGTTTTCGTCCAGGAGGGCTGGAACTTTCCGGGCGATACTTTCGCCATGGATGAAGACGGCTATCTGTACTACCAGGCGCGCAACGACGACATGATCATCTCGGCCGGCTACAACATCGCCGGCCCCGAGGTCGAAGACGCCCTGCTGCTGCACGAAGCGGTGGCCGAGTGCGGCGTGGTGGGCGTGCCCGACGAAAGCCGGGGCAATATCGTCAAGGCCTATATCGTGCTCAAGCCCGGTTTCGAAGGCAGCGATGCCCTGGTCAAGACGCTGCAGGAGCACGTGAAATCCGCAATTGCTCCGTACAAGTATCCGCGCGCCATCGAGTTCGTGGAAACCCTGCCCCGCACGGAAACCGGCAAGCTGCAGCGCTTCGTGCTGCGCAAGAAGCAATAAGGTGTGTGGAAGGCCGGCATTCCCGCCAAAGGATACGCCGAAGTCTTCCATGCGCAGAGTCACTATTGAAGAGCTCCGGGAAAACCGCTTTTCCGGATTTGATGAATGCGGCAGGCGCCCTACGGGCGAGCATCGCTATTGATTTGCATGAGGAACACATGAAAACTCTACAGCCACCTAATTGGACAGCACCGCGCGGTTACGCCAACGGCACCATGGCGGAAATGACTGCCGGCAGCCGTATTCTTTTCATCGGCGGCCAGATCGGCTGGAATGCGCAGCAGCAATTTGAAAGCGACGATCTGGCCGAGCAGGTCGGCCAGACCCTGCGCAATATCGTGGCCGTCCTGAAAGAGGGCGGGGCGGGGCCCGAACACATGACGCGCATGACCTGGTATTTGCGCGACAAGAAGGAATACGTTGCCTCGCTGAGCGCCATCGGCAAGCAGTACCGTGAAGTCCTGGGCAAGAATTTCCCCGCCATGACGGCTGTCGAGGTGGCCGATCTGGTCGAAGACCGGGCCAGGGTGGAAATCGAAGTCACGGCCGTCGTGCCGCCTGCCGTCTGATACGGCCGCTGTATAACGACCGCCGTGGTCGTTTTGGCCGGCATCTAAAAAGGGCCGCCGCTGCGATTCAATCGTGCAGCGGCGGCCCTTTTTTTTGCCGCCGGGCCGTCCCAAGGCAAAAAGCCCCCCCCCCCTGGGGGGGGGGCAGCAAGCCACGTAGTGGCGAAGCGTGGGGGGCTTTTTTGGCCCGGCGGGCGGCGTTACAGCTTGGCGAAGACCTGTTCGGCGGCGTCCAGCGTTGCCTGGATGATCTGGTCGTCGTGGGTGGCGGAAACAAAGCCCGCCTCGAACGCCGACGGCGCGAAATACACGCCCTTGATCAGCATGGCGTGAAAGAACTTCTTGAAGCGCTCGGCGTCGCAGGCTGCGACTTCGGCGTAGGTGGACGGCACCTGGCCGGTGAAGTACATGCCGAACATCCCGCCGACCGAGTCGGCGCAAAACGGAATGCCCGCCGCGGCGGCGCGTTCGGTCAGGCCTGCGGCCAGCTTCCGGGTTTGCGCAGCGAGTTTTTCATAGAAGCCCGGTTCGGACAATAGCCGCAGCGTGGCCAGGCCCGCCGCCACGGCGACCGGGTTGCCCGACAGCGTGCCGGCCTGGTACACCGGCCCCACGGGCGCAATGTATTCCATGATGTCGGCGCGCCCGCCGAAGGCGCCCACCGGCATTCCGCCGCCGATGACTTTGGCCAGGGTGGTGATGTCGGGCGTGATGCCGGTAAGGCCCTGCACGCCTTGCGGCCCGGCGCGAAAGCCCGTCATGACCTCGTCGAAGATCAGCAGCGCGCCGTGCTGGGTGCAGAGTTCGCGCAGGCCCTGCAGAAAGCCGGCCGCCGGCCTGATGAGGTTCATGTTGCCGGCGATGGGTTCGACGATGATGCAGGCGATTTCCTTGCTGTATTGTTCGAATGCCTTGCGGACGGCGTCGAGGTCGTTGTAGTCCAGGACCAGCGTGTGCTGGATGAATTCGGGCGGCACCCCGGCCGAGGTGGGGTTGCCGAAGGTCAGCATGCCCGAGCCGGCCTTGACCAGCAGGCTGTCGGCATGGCCGTGGTAGCAGCCTTCGAACTTGATGATCTTGGGGCGATTGGTATAGCCGCGCGCCAGGCGGATGGCGCTCATGGTGGCTTCGGTGCCCGAGCTGACCAGGCGGACTTTCTCGATGGAGGGTATGCGTTTTGCGATGGCCTCGGCGATTTCGATCTCGCCTTCGGTGGGAGCCCCGAAGGAAAGTCCGTCGACTGCGGCCTCCTGAACGGCGCGGATGATTTCGGGATGGGCGTGGCCCAGGATGGCGGGGCCCCACGAGCCGACGTAGTCGATGTACCGGGTGTCGTCGGCATCCCACAAGTACGGGCCCTGGGCGCGCTTTATGAAGCGTGGAGCGCCGCCCACCGAGCGAAAGGCGCGGACGGGGGAATTGACCCCGCCGGGAATGGTTTGGCAGGCGCGTTCGAATAAAGCGGTGTTGCGGGACATGGTGTGGACTCTATAACGGGTAAGCAAAAAAAGCGCCGGGCGGGGCCCGGCCGGCGTCAGCCTTTGAACAGGGCGCTGCAGCGCGCTGCCGTCGCCTGGATGTCGGGTGTTTCGAAAAGCCCGCTGATCAAGGCGATGCTGTCGGCGCCCGCCTGGATGACCGGCGCGGCGTTTTCGGGGGTGATGCCGCCGATGGCGACCACTGCGGCGCGCGGTGTTTTTTCCTGAGCCAGGGCCAGCCGCAGGCCTTCGCGCACGTCGTCCAGCGAGGCGCGCACCGTGTCGGGCTTGACGGTGGAGGGGTAGATGGCTCCGAAGGCGATGTAGTCGACGTCCAGTTCCAGGGCCTTGCGGGCCAGCTCGGGTTCGTTGTAGCAGGAACAGCCGACGATCTTGCCGGGCCCCAGCGCCTGGCGCGCTTCGGACAGGCTGCCGTCGCCTCGGCCCAGGTGGACGCCGTCGGCTTCGGCGGCCAGGGCAAGCTGCAGGTTGTCGTTGACGATGAACAGGATGCCGTGCTGCCTGCAGCATTCGGCCAGGGCCAGCGCCTGCGCCAGATGCTCTTGGTGCGAGCCCGATTTACGGCGCCATTGCAGGGCGGTCATGCCGCCGCGCGCCGCTTCGGCGACCGCGAGGATCAGTCGTTCGGTGTCGGGCCATTCTGGGGTAATGCCGTACAGGCCTTTTGGAAATCGTGGAGGAAGGCTCATGGTATGGATCGGTTGATCAGCCGGCTGCCCATGCCGGGCTGGAAAGTGGAAGCGGCCAGCGGTTCGGCCAGGGCCAGGGCGGTTTCGACGGCCTGGGGCATGGCCGAGCCCTTGCCAAGCTCGATGGCCAGCGCGCAGCTGAGCGGGCCGTTCGGATTGGCCAGGCGGGGCGGGGGCGCTTGCCACTCCCAGTTGAAGGTGGCCTGTTCGGGACCGTGCAGCAGACAGGCCTTGTGGCCCGGCCGTATGGGAAAGCCCGTGCTCAGCACCCACCGGGCGCCGTATTCCTGCAATACCCGGACAGGCGGATCGGTGTCGGAGCCTGCCAGCAGGCCGTCGGTTTTCCAGTGCGCGAGCAGGTTGTGCTCGGCAAGCACGAGATTGGTTTGCGGCAGCAGTAGTTCGAACAGCGCCGAAAGGACTTCCTCGGGGTCGTCGTCTTCCAGCAGGGAGTTGTCGGGCAGGGCCTCCAGGTGCAGCATGAGAGGCATGTGCGAGTAGTCGGCGGCGATCTGGGCCAGCACCCTGACGGATTCAATGTTATAAAGGCCCCCGACCTTGATGGCCTGTATGTTCATGTCTTCGAGCACGCAGCGTATTTGGTCGTCGATGAGCTCTGGGGACAGGATTTGGATGTCTTCGGTGGAGACGGTGTCCTGAACGTGTACGGCCGTAATGGCGCTTAGGGCGTGCCCGCCCAGTCTGGCACAGGTTACCGCGTCGGCAGGCAGGCTGCCCGAGCCGCTTGGATCGAAAGCGCCGACGACGAGAACTAGGGTGGGGTTGGACATTGATACGGAAAAAGGGCTATTTGAATGTTTTTTCAACATCTTTGGTTAATATCAAAGATGTAGGCGTTGAGTTTGGCGATAATGCCCCCATTCTAATTGAAGCGCCCACAGTTGGCTGGATTTCGCGCTTGATATTTTCAGAGAGTAACAAACATGCGTACCTGGATGTGCCTGATCTGCGGTTGGATCTATGATGAAGAAGCGGGTGTTCCCGAAGAGGGAATCGCTCCCGGGACGCGCTGGGAAGACGTACCCCCAAACTGGGTCTGCCCTGAGTGCGGCGCCCGCAAGGAAGATTTCGAATTGGTCGAGGTCTAAGCCTTTCCAGACGCCGACTGCAAATTCGTGCGGACGTTCGGTAACGTCTCGGATACAATAAAAGCGCAGCGGTTTCGGTCAAGGAGGCAAGCCATGGAACACTACAATAAGCCACATGCCGCATCTAGCGCCGATTTGTCGCAACAGTTGTTGCTGGCCATGCCCGGCATGGTCTCGGGCAATCTGGCCAATACCGTCATCTACCTTTGCGAACACACCGAGCATGGCGCGCTTGGCCTGGTCATCAATCGTCCCACCGATCTCACAGTGGGCAATTTGCTGCAGCGCATCGACCTCGATCTGTCGCTCGAGATCGGGCCCATCCAGGAGGCGCCGGTGTTTTTCGGCGGCCCCGTTCAAACCGACCGGGGTTTTGTGCTGCACGCCCCCGTCGGTGAATACAGCTCCAGCATTCGTCTTGGCGAGCTGGCGCTGACCACTTCGCGCGACATCCTGCAGGAAGTGGCCCAGGGCCACGGCCCGTCGCAAATCCTCATCACCCTGGGCTATGCGGGCTGGGGGGCGGGCCAGCTGGAAAGCGAGATGGCGCAAAATGCCTGGCTCAACATGGGGGCGTCCAACGAGATCCTGTTCAGCGTTCCCCCGGAAATGCGCTACGAAGCCTCCCTGGCGCAGCTTGGCATCAACTCGTCCATGCTGACGGGCGACGCGGGCCATGCCTGAAGAAACCCTGCTGGCGCTGGACTACGGTACAAAAAAAATCGGGGTGGCCATCGGCAACACCCTGACCCGCCAGGCCAGGCCCCTGGAGGTCTTGGTTTCCTCCACGCGCGACCAGCGTTTTGCGTCTTTGGCCAGGCTGTTCGACCAGTGGCGGCCGGACCGCATCGTCGTCGGCCTGCCTTTGGCCCTGGATGGCAGCGAACAGTACACCTCGATGCGCTGCCGGCGCTTCGCCAATCAACTCAGGGGGCGCTTCGGCGCTGTCGTCGAGCTGGTCGACGAACGCGGCTCCAGCCTCGAGGCGCAAGAGCTTCTGGGAACCAACGAGGCCGACGACGCCATGGCGGCGGCGGTCATCCTGCAGCGCTATTTCGATTCCCTGCCGGCCTGACGCCAAGGCCTGGCCCGCCTTGCCGGCGGATCCGGGCATCCGGATTTCAATGCAAGAGCCTGGGCCGGCCGGCAGTTCCTGACCAAACCGCGCACGAGCGGGTAATATTACGCCCAGGCTTCGGGCAGGCGGTTCGGCCGATGCGCATGCGCAAACCGGCCGGGTTGCGCGCAAGCTGGAACATTGTGGGAGAAATTGATTTGGGTTTGCTGCTTTTCGTATTCCGAGCGCCTTTGGTGATTATCTGGATAGCCTCCAGCCTGCTTTCCGTTGCCGTCGTCTACCCCATCCTGCCCCTGGCGGGGCGCAATGCCATGAACCAGGCCTGGTCGCGCGCGTTGATGAAGATCTGCGGCGTGCGCGTGCGCGTGCATGGCCAGCCCATGATGAGCGGCGCTTCGCTTTGGGTGGCCAATCATGTATCGTGGATCGACATCTTCATATTGAGCAGCGTGCGTTGCGTGGCCTTTGTCGCCAAAAGCGAGATACGGCAGTGGCCTGTCATCGGCTGGCTGGTGGCCAAGGCGGGCACGGTGTTTCTCAACCGGCGCCAGCGCCAGGCCATCAAAGAGGTCAGCAACCAGATGGAGCACCGCTTTGCGCGGGGCGAGGTGCTGGGCTTGTTCGCCGAAGGCACGACCTCGACCGGCTTCGACATCCTGCCGTTCCGCTCCAGCTTGTTCGACCCCGCCATCCATGCCTCGGTCGACGTTCAGCCGGTGGCGCTGCGGTTCTATCACCGGGGAGTGCGCAGCGGCCGTCTGTCCTTTGTGGGTGAACAGACTCTCGTGCAGAACCTGTGCATCCTGATCAGCGCCACCCAGGTCATGGTCGAGGTGGAGTTCCTGCCCGTGCTGCCGGCCGACTATTGCCGTGAATTGGGCCGCGTCAAGCTGGCGGAGCATGCGCACGATCTGATCGGCAAGGCCGTGCGCTCGCACAGCGACTAGGGCCTGCAAGCCACAATATTAAGGAGTCGCTTGGGGCTGGCTGGCGCTTAGGCGTCGCCGGGCTTCTGGTGCTGTTCGCAGTCGATTTGCAGCAGCTTATGATCGCGCAGGCGCAGGGCGGTCAGTTTTCCGCCCCAGATGCAGCCGGTGTCCAGGCAGACGACATCGGGCCGTACCAGCAGGCCAAGCGTCGACCAGTGGCCGAAGACGACGGTGACGCTGTCCCGCAAAATGGCCCGGCCCGGCGCGTCGAACCAGGGCACGAGCTGGTTGTCCTGCATCGGTGCGTGTTTGTAGCCGAAGTCCATCCGGCCCTGGCTGGTGCACATGCGCATGCGTGTCAGCGCATTGATGATGACGCGGAGGCGATCGTCCCCGCTCAGTTCGTCGTTCCATCCGGCGGGTTCGTTGCCGTACATTTTCTGCAGGCCGCTCTTCCAGTCGGGAGAGCGCAGCACGGCTTCGACTTCGGCGGCCAGCGCCAGTGTCTTGTCAAGATTCCAGGCGGCCGGGATTCCGGCATGAACCATGAGGTGGCCATGCTCGTAATGGGCCAGAGGCCGGTGCCTCAGCCAGTCGACGAGCTCGTCTGCGTTGGGCGCGTCCAGCACTTCGGCGATAGTGTCGGACTTGCCGGGCTTCTTGATGCCGGCGGCCACGGCCAGCAGATGCAGGTCGTGGTTTCCCAGGACGGCGACGGCGCGGCCGCCCATGCCATGGATGAGATTGAGGGTTTCAAGCGATTGCGGGCCCCGGTTGACGAGATCGCCTGCGAACCAGAACCTGGCGTCGCTGTCCTGGGCGATATCGGGTTGCGCCAGCAATTCCCGCAGCGATCCGCAGCATCCCTGGACATCGCCGACTATCCAGACGTTCGATTGCCCGTTCATGCCGCCGATTTGCTCCAGGGCCAGCGCGCCTGCGTGAAGGCGCGCACATTATGCTGGTTTTCCATGATGAGCAGGGCCGCCAGCGCCAGGGCCAGCGCGCCGAGATTGGGCACCAGCGCCGTGACCCAGGGCGCCCATTTGCTGAGCATGCCCACATTGAGCGATAGCTGGTTGATCATGAAGAAGCCCACCCCCAGCAGGATGCCTATGAAGACCTTGCCGCCGACGCCTCCCCGGCGGGTCTGCATGAAGCCGATGGGTGCGGCGATGGTCATCATGACCAGCAGCGTGAACGGATAGGCGATCTTGCGCCACAGGGCCACGACCTGCCTTTCGGTCTGGAGCTGATTGTTCTTGAGGTATTTGATGTAGTCCAGCAGCACCGAGATGGACATTCGCTCGGGGGTGAGGACGCGCGCGATCAGCCGCTCGGGGGTGAGCGTCGTGGGCAGGCTCAGGGTGGGCAGGGTGGCGATGTGGGTAATGGGCGTCGGAGGTACCTTGGCGTTGGCCAGCGCGGTGACCGCGTTGTCGTCGATCTGGGTTTGCGTGACGTTCTTCAGCACCAGAGAGCCGTTGTCGAAGTATCCGGTCTTGGCCTGGGACAGCGTGCTCAGCGCCTGGTCCTTGTTGAACTCGTAGAGCGTGACGTTGGCGACGCCGCCGTTGCCCTGCAGCTCGCCGATATTGATGATGCGCGTGCCCTGGTTGCCCGAGGCTTCCTTGAACCAATACCCGCTGTTCAGCCGCCCGCCGCCGGCCCGGCCGAGCAGGCTCAGGCTGACTTCGCTGGACTTGATTTCCGCCGCGGGGGTGACGACCTCGGACAGCAGGAACGCGCCCAGCACCCAGGGTATGGTAACGGCCCACAGCATGGCAAGCAGCTTCATGCCGCTGACGCCCGAGACCCGCAGGATGACCAGTTCGTTGCGCTGGGCCAGGCTGGCCAGCGCCAGGATGGCGCCGATGAGCAGCCCGATGGGCAGAAGATCATACAGCCGGGTGGGCAGTTGCAGGGCCTGCAGATAGAATAGATTGAGCAGTGTGAAGTTCGAGCCGATGTTGTCCAGTTCTTCGATGAGCGCGAAGAAGGTGAACAGCCCGACCAGGGCGATCAGCACGACGGCGCTGGAACGGTAGATTTCGGAAGCAAGATAACGGCGGGCGGTGCTCATCGGCTGGGTTTGGAAAGTCGGTGGATTTCGGTATGTTACTCGTCTTGGGCCGTCTTGCTGCCAGAGGGTGGTTTTTTCGAGGCGTCAGGGCGCTTCGACCAGCCGCATGCGTTTCTGGATGGTGGCGGTGCGCGAGCGCAGGTAGGCGGTGTTGCGGTGGATGTCGTAGTAGTCGGGGTTGGGCAGCATGGCCGCCAGCTGGGCGGCCTGGTAGCTGTTCAGCCTGGAGGCATCCACGTGAAAATAATGCCGCGCCGCCGCCTGGGCGCCGAATACATCGGTGCCCCATTGGGCCAGGTTCAGGTATAGCTCCAGAATGCGCCGCTTGCTCATGACCGCTTCGATCATGTAGGCCAGGATAAGCTCCTGGCCTTTGCGCAGATAGGTGCGCGAGCCGGACAGGAACAGGTTCTTGGCCAGTTGCTGAGTAATGGTCGAGCCGCCGCGCAATTTGCTTTTGCCGCGCTCGGCCTGCCGGAGATTGTATTCCCACGCCTTGCGGATGGCGTTCCATTCGACGCCGTCGTGGTCCGTGAAGTTGGAGTCTTCCGAGGCAATGACGGCGTGCTTGAGGTGAAGGCTGATCTGCGCGTAGGGCACCCATTGGTGCTCCAGTTGCGCGGCCGGGTCGGATGCGCGCAGTTCGGCCAGGGTGGCCTTCATGAACGCGCTGCTGCTGGGGTTGTTGACGGATATCCACAGCACCATGACGAACAGGCTGAACTGGTAAAGCAGCAGGGCGAACACGCCCAGCAGAATCGCGGCGCCCGCTATCCTGGTCTTGGACATTTTGCGTGCCTTGCGTTGGGCCATGGCCTCAGGCGTCGAGCTGGCGGCGCAGTATCTGCAGGACCGGCGCGGTGTCGGGCCGGCGGCCATGCCAGATGGCGAAGCTTGCCGCGGCCTGGGCGACCAGCATGCCCAGGCCGTCGGCCGCCTGTCCGGCCCCCTGCGCCAGGGCCTGCTGCATGAAGGCCGTGGGTTGGGCGGCATAGAACATGTCGTAGGCCAGGGAGCCGGGGGAGTAGCCGGCGCCGGGCAAGGGCGGCGCCTGGCGGCTCAGGCTGCTGGATGTGGCATTGACGACGATGTCCCACTGCCCCTGCGCCTCGTCCAGACTCCCCGCCGATATGCGCGCCGCGTGTTGCGGCAGCAGCGCGCGGACCTGCTCGCAGAGCTGGTGCGCCCGTTCGGCGCTGCGGTTGACGATGCGCAGCGCGGAGCAGCCGGCTTCGAGCAACGGGTAGATCACCCCTTTTGCCGCGCCTCCGGCGCCGACCAGCAAGATGCGCTTGTCGCGGGGCGGCGCGCCCAGGCGCTGTATGTCGTCGAGCAGGCCGACGCCGTCGGTGTTGCAGCCATGCAGGTTTCCGTCCCGCATCCATAGCGTGTTGACGGCTCCGGCCAGGCGGGCGCGCTCGCTCAGGTGGTCGGCCAGTGCGAACGCCTCTTCCTTGAAAGGCAGGGTAACGTTGAGACCGGCCCCGCCGTTGTCAAAGAAGCCGCGGATGGTTTCGGCGAAGCCATCCACGGGCGCAAGCAGCGTTTCGTAGCGCAGGGCAAGGCCCAGCTGGCGGCCGAATTCCTGGTGTATGGCTGGAGAGCGGCTGTGTCCGACGGGGTTGCCGACGACTGCGAAATGCGGAATGCCTTGGGTCATGGGGTTTCGGTGCTGAGTTTGTTGTTGGTGAAATGCCATGTGCGGGTAATGGCCAGTACGTCGGTCGTCCTGGCGATTTCCGGCGGCAGCGGGGCAAAGGGCGCCGCCAGTTGAACGATGCGCCGGGCGGCGAGGTTCAGGACGGCGTGTTCCGAAGGCCGGTTGATTTCCACGCGGACCAGATCGCCGTTCTTGCCTATGTATACCGTCAACTGCAATTTGCCATAGACTTTGCCGCGCGCCTCGTCGGGGTAGTGCTCGGTGCCCAGCAGCTCGATTTTCTTGCGCCAGGCTTCGACGTACCGGGCGTAGTCGACCTGTTTGGCCGACGGCCCGACGAACATCTGGCGCGGCTGGGCGTTATAGGTTTCGATGCGCTCTTTGATGGCGCTGATCTGGGCATTGAGCACCAGGCTTTGCTGATTGAGGTCGTCGGTGCCGGGGTCGGGAGATTCCTGCAACTGGTCGGGCCATTTTCGTGCCGCCCGGACTTTTTGCCGGGATTCCAGTTGGGTATAAAGCTGCTTTTGTTCTTTTTCCAGTTCTTGCTGGCGCTTGCGCAATGCGGCCAGCACGATCTGGTCGGGCGAGGCGTCGGCGGTGCGCGGCAGCGGCGACGAGGCCAGGCCGCTTTGGGCGTTGCCGCCCGC
This sequence comes from Eoetvoesiella sp., assembly GCF_035555955.1. NCBI lineage: Bacteria > Pseudomonadati > Pseudomonadota > Betaproteobacteria > Burkholderiales > Alcaligenaceae > Eoetvoesiella > Eoetvoesiella sp. The sequence continues at coordinate 21,958 of NZ_DATMGA010000033.1, forward strand.
ATTGATCTGGTTCTGGGCCAGCACGGCCGGGTTGGCCGCCGCGGTTTCGGTGCGCGCGTTGACCAGGGTGACCTCCAGCGTGTCCTGTTCGCGGGCGGGCGGCACAGGATGGGCAAAGTGTATGGCCAGCGCCGCAGCGTGCACGCACAGCGACAGGCCTATCGCTATGTACAGGCGGCGGTGCTGCGCTGGCTGCGCGGGGGGCGGCAGCCATGGGCGGGGGGTGGCGGCATTCACGGCGCAGTATTCCGTTGGAAGCGGCAATGACGGTATTATGCCGCGACGGTTTCCAGGTAGCGGCACTCCAGTTCAAGGGCCAGTTCATCGTACCCCAGAATCTGCAGCCGGATGGCCTGGCCGCGTTCCAGCTCCGGCATGCCGGGCACGCGCACGACCATGGGCACGCCCGAAAGCCGCACCAGATCCTCTCGCAGCACGCTGGCTTCGATGGTGGTCACGCCATGCTGCTGCAGCCAGCGCATGCACCAGTAGCGCTCCATGCTGGACTGGAAGTCGTTCCAGACCGCGTATTGCGAGTCGAACGCGCCGATGATGGCGAACAGGTCGGCATCCTTGGGCTTGAAGGGGGCGACCAGGCGGGCCGACACGCCGTGTTCGGCCGCGGCCAGGATCTGCCATTGATTGATCAGGTCCACGTAGCGGCGCAGCGGCGAGGTGCACCACGCATACTGGGGCACGCCGATGGCCTCGTGCGGCAGGGCCTGGGTGGACATGCGCACGCGGCCCGCTTGCTGCGAACGGTAGATGCCGGGCACGCCGTGTTGCGCCAGCAGGCCCCCCCACAGGTTGTTGGCCAGTATCATGTACTCGGCCACCAGCATGTCCAGCGGCGCATTGCGCTGGCGGGGCACCAGCCGCACCGTGCTGTCCGGATCGTCGGGCGCGCCGTCTATATAGAAAGAGTATTCGACCCGGTTGTTGTTTTCCGTTTTGCCGCGCACCAGGTCGCGCTGGGCGCTCAGGTGCCTGGAAAACTGCCATAGAGGCCGCAGCCAGCCGGCATAGGGCAGGCTGGCCTGAGGGTCGGCAAGCGCTTCTTCGGTAATCTGTCCTTCCAACGTGTCGTGGCGCAGGTTCTCGCGCACGCTCAGCCGCTCCAGACGGGTTTGCGTGCCCAGGATTTCCCCGCTGGACAAGTCGGCATCCACGTACAGCGAAACCGCGGGCCTGGGCTGGCCGGCATCCAGCGAGAAGGCCTGGATCAGTTCGTCGGGCAGCATGGGTATTTTCTGGCCGGGCATGTAGACGGTCGACATGCGCGCCCGGGCCAGTTTGTCCAGGCCGCTGTCGCGGGTGACCAGCAGGCCGGGCGCGGCAATGTGGATGCCGATGCGGGCCTTGCCGTCCGGCAGCATCGTGACCGACAGGGCGTCGTCCACTTCGGTGGTGGTGCTGTCGTCGATGGAATAGGCCTCGACCTCGGCAACCGGCAGGCCGTCGCCCACGGCGGGGACTTCCTGGGCGGGATGCTGTATGCCCTTGGGGAAATTCAGCGTAAAGAAGCGATGCCTGTGCAGGGCCAGCGGATTGGGCCAGGCGCCGAGCTTGAGCAGCAGTTTTTCGGGCGTGGTGCCCAGTTGCTCGACCGCCGCCTCGAACGCTTTCCATTGCAGCGTGTTTTTGTCCGGCCGCGTCAGCAGGGTGTCGGACACCTGGGCAATGGGCTCGGGCAACTGGCCCGCCACCAATTGGTCGGTCCATTCCTGCTGTTGCTCCGCCTGCTTCTGCTTTTTTTCGATGGCGGCCAGGGCGGCCTTCAGGATTTCCGGCGGGGCGGGGCGATAGCGCCCCTTGCCGCGGCGGTGAAAGTAGGCGGGCGCCGCATTCAGCGCAAAAATCAGCCCCGCTTTTTCAACGGCGCTGGGCGGATGCCCGAAATATTCTTCGGCGAAGGCTGCGGCCTCGAATTCCTCCTGGGGGGCGCACTCCCACAGGAAATCCAGCTCCAGCGTCTCGGCCAGTTCGCGGGCCTGGGCCAGCATGGCCGCGGGCTCGGGTTGCTCGAAGCTGAACAGCACGCTGGCGCTTTTTATTTTGCTGCGTTTGCCGGACTCGGACTCGACCTGCATGGTCGAGTCGCTTTGCGAAAAGATTTTTTCCGCTTTGAAGTTGCCGCTGTCGTCGTAGAGAACATACATAGAGTTGTCGGGCGGACTTGCTTGCGCAAGAATCCGTCGGGGTTAAGGTTTATGGGGGGCGTGCAGGGCGAAGGCCATGACCTCGGGCAGCCAGCGGTCGAAATCCGAGATGCCGTGATCGCTGCCGCAGATGATCCGGCTGGCGCATCCCGCATACCATTGGACCATTTCACGCCAGTCCAGGACTTCGTCGCCCGTGGCGGCCAGCAGAAAATATCGCTCGGGGCGGCTGGGCCGGTCGACGGCCAGCCCGGCCAGTTCATCGACGTATTCGGGCAGAAAGACAAAAGGCTCTTCGGAATGAAACTGCGTATGCTCGCCGACCTGGGTTGCCAGGTCGCGCGCCGCATGGATGACGGGATTGAGCAGGACGGCCCGGCAATCCCAGCGTTGGGCCAGGTGGGCGGCGTAATAGCCGCCCAGCGAAGAGCCAATGACGGTCAGGTCGCGGCCCGGCTGCAGACCTTGCTTGCGCGCATTTTCTATTAAACCATGAACCAGGGCCATGGCCTGGGCCGGACTGGCAGGCAGTTGCGGGCATAGCCAGTTGCTGCCCAGCCCCCGGTCGTGCATGGCCTGCGCCAGCTTTTGCGCTTTGGCGGACTGCGGCGACGAGCGGAAACCGTGCAGGTAAAGAATCATGATGGTTGCCGCGGTAGCTTACAGCCTGTCCAGAAGCTTTTGATGGATGCCGCCGAACCCGCCGTTGCTCATGACGAGTATCGAGTCGCCGGCGCGGGCTTGCGCTGCGATGGCTTCGACCAGCGTGTCCAGATCGTCGTAGGACGAGGCGCGCGTTCCCATCGGCGCCAATACCTCGGCGGGGTTCCAGCCCAGGGCGTGCTTGCCGCTCGTGGCCCCGAAGCAGAAGACTTGGTCGGCCTGTTCGAGCGCCTGGGGCAGGCGGGCGGCCATGGTGCCCAGCTTCATGGTGTTCGAGCGCGGTTCGATGACCGCCAGGATGCGGGCCTTGCCGACCTGGCGGCGCAGGCCTTCCAGGGTGGTGGCGATGGCGGTGGGATGGTGGGCGAAGTCGTCGTAGACCTTGATTTGGTTGACGGTGCCGCGCAGCTCGAGGCGCCGCTTGACGCCCTGGAAGCGCGACAGGGCCTGGATGCCGGTTGCGGGCGCCACGCCCGCGTGCCGGGCGGCGGCCAGGGCGGCCAGCGCGTTCATGCGGTTGTGTTCGCCGCCGATGTTCCAGCCAATTGTGCCCAGCGGACTGCCGTCGAGCACGACGTCGAAATGGCAGGGGTCGCCGTTGCGTGGCGCGTGCTGCCAGTGCCCGCCGGGGCCAAAGGCTTCCACGGGCGACCAGCAGCCGCGCGCCAGCACGCGATCCAGCGCCTCGTCGGGTCGAGGCCGGATGATCAGGCCGTTGGACGGAATCGTTCGCACAAGGTGGTGGAACTGCGTTTCGATAGCGGCAAGGTCGGGGAAGATGTCGGCATGGTCGTATTCCAGGTTGTTGAGAATGGCGGTGCGCGGGCGGTAATGAACGAACTTGGAACGCTTGTCGAAAAACGCGGTGTCGTACTCGTCGGCCTCGATGACGAACCATTGCCGCCCCGGGCCGTAGCGGGCCGAGACTTTCAGGTCGCGGGCAATGCCGCCGATCAGGAAATTGGGTTCGAGCCCGGCGTATTCCAGTATCCAGGCCAGCATCGAGCTGGTGGTGGTCTTGCCATGCGTGCCCGCCACGGCCAGCACGTGCTGGCCGCCAAGCACCTGCTCGCCCAGCCATTGGGGCCCCGACACATAGGGCAGGCCCGCGTCGAGTATGGCTTCCATCAGGGGGTTGCCGCGCGAAACCACGTTGCCGATGATGAACAGATCCGGTTTCAGGCTTAGTTGATCGGCGGCAAAGCCTTCGATCAGCCGAATGCCCTGTTCTTCCAGTTGCGTGCTCATGGGGGGGTAGACGCCGGCGTCGCAACCGGTCACGGTGTGCCCGGCGGCCCGCGCAATGAGGGCCAGGCCGCCCATGAATGTGCCGCAAATTCCCAGAATGTGTAAATGCATAAAGCCCTCCAGCCGCTATTGTAGTCAGAAGACGCGGAATGAACGCTTGTCGGGCCAGCCCGATCGCCGATGCCGGCGCCGGCGGCTGTCAATGCTCCCGGGGCAATGTCCCGTCGATGTTAAACTGGATCCAGTAGCGGCTGGACGCGCCGCGAGGGCATGGCTGCTCCGGATGGCGCGGCTGTGCGTATCCAGGCAGCACAGGCCTTGCATCAATTCATGAACCGGGTGTTATCCAATGAAACGACGTGACTTTCTGCTTCGTGCCGCCGTCCTGGGCGGTGCAGGTATCGCGGCGGCGGGCATTTCGTTTTTTACGCTTGCGGGGCACGCGCCCGATGCCTTGTTCGAGCACAGCTTTCCCGATATCGACGGCAAGCCGGTTGCTTTGCGCGGGTTCCTGGGCAAGCCGGTCGTGGTGAATTTCTGGGCGACCTGGTGCCCGCCCTGCGTGCGGGAAATGCCCGACATCGACGCCTTGCGCGCCAAGTACCCGGGCATCCAGTTTCTTGGCCTGGGTATCGACACGGCCAGCAATGTGCGCACCTTTCTGCAAAAGGTGCATGTTTCCTACCCTCTGCTGCTGGCTGGCAATGGCGGCATAGCGCTTATGCGGCCGCTGGGCAACGCGGCCGGAGGCCTGCCGTTCACCGTGGTGTTCGACGCACGGGGGCAGGTGGTGCACAAGGTTCTGGGGCAGATCAAGCCGGACGTCCTGGCGCGAACGCTCGACGGCCTGTCCAGCGGCTGAACCCATGCGGCTTTCGCCGCCGGGCTGTAATGTCTTGTTTCAAGTGGCCTGGATTCTTTGCCTGAGCAGGCCGGTTTCTATGTTTTTATTCGACAAATACCGCTTTTTAGCGTAAAAAGACGGTCTGTCTGTCAGCAAACTTCATAATGGCGCAACACATACTCGTTTTGCACGGCCCCAATCTGAATCTACTTGGCACCCGCGAGCCGGATGTCTATGGGCGCCAGACTTTGGCCGACATTGACGCGCGTTTGCAGCAGTTGGCGGCCGAAGGCCAGGCATCGCTCGAGGCCTTTCAAAGCAATCACGAGGGCGCGCTGGTCGACCGCATCCACGCGGCCCGCAACGAGGCGGTGGATTGCATCATCATCAATGCCGGCGCCTACACGCATACCAGCGTGGCGATCCGCGACGCGCTGGCGGCCGTGGCGATTCCATTCATCGAAGTTCATTTGTCCAATGTCCATAAGCGCGAAGCGTTTCGCCACCACTCCTTCCTGTCCGACCTGGCGCAGGGAGTGGTCGTGGGCCTGGGCGCGTTCGGGTATGAGGCGGCCTTGCGCTACGCCCTCGATCATTGAGGGCGGGCTGGCAAGCCGTAGTTTGGTTTTTATCAATAATCTAGCTCGCTGTATGCTCCAGGCGCGGCGAGCCAACGGGAAGTCTGTATGGATCTAAGAAAACTCAAAACCTTGATCGACCTGGTTGCCGAATCCGGCATCGCCGAACTCGAGATCACCGAAGGCGAAGGCAAAGTACGCATCGTCAAATTCTCCCAGCAGCAACAGCCCGTAGCCTACGCGCCCGAGCCCGTGGCCGCGCCGGTCGTGGCGGCTGCGCCCGCCGCTCCCGCAGCCGCGCCGGCGCCGGCTCCCGCCGCGCCCGTCGTTCAGGGGCATATGGTCAAGTCGCCCATGGTCGGCACCTTCTACCGCGCGCCCAATCCGGGCGCGTCGGCTTTTGTCGAAGTGGGACAGTCGGTCAAGGAAGGCGAGCCGCTTTGCATCATCGAGGCCATGAAGCTGCTCAACGAAATCGAAGCCGACAAAGGCGGCGTCATCAAGGAAATCCTGGTTGAAAACGGCGAGCCCGTCGAATACGGCCAACCCCTATTTGTTATTGGCTAAGCGATGTTTGAAAAAATACTGATAGCGAATCGCGGAGAGATTGCGCTGCGCATCCAGCGCGCCTGCCGCGAGCTTGGCATCAAGACCGTGGTGGTGCACTCGGAGGTTGACCGCGAAGCCAAATACGTGCGCCTGGCCGACGAATCCGTGTGCATCGGGCCGGCATCGCCGCGCGACAGCTACCTGAGCATGCCGGCGCTCATCTCGGCGGCCGAAGTGACCGACGCCGAAGCCATTCACCCCGGCTATGGCTTCTTGTCCGAGAACGCCGATTTCGCCGACCGTGTGGAAAAAAGCGGTTTCGTCTTCATCGGCCCGCGCCCCGAAACCATACGCACCATGGGCGACAAGGTTTGCGCCAAGAAAGCCATGATCGAGGCCGGCGTGCCGGTCGTGCCGGGCTCCGATGGCGCCCTGCCGGACGATCCCGAAGAAATCCTGCGCATGGGCCGTGAAGTGGGCTACCCGGTCATCATCAAGGCGGCCGGCGGCGGCGGCGGCCGGGGCATGCGCGTGGTCTACACCGAGGCGGCGCTGATCACCGCCGTCGCCATGACCCGCACCGAGGCCGGCGCCGCGTTCAACAATCCCGAAGTCTATATGGAGAAGTTCCTCGAGAACCCGCGCCATATCGAGATCCAGGTATTGGCCGACGGCGGGCGCAATGCCATCTGGCTGGGCGAGCGCGATTGCTCCATGCAGCGGCGCCACCAGAAGATCATCGAGGAAGCTCCCGCGCCCCACATTCCGCGCCGGCTCATCGAGCGCATCGGCGAGCGCTGCGCCGAGGCCTGCCGCAAGATGGGGTATCGCGGCGCGGGCACCTTCGAGTTCCTGTATGAAAACGGCGAGTTCTTCTTCATCGAGATGAACACCCGCATCCAGGTGGAGCACACGGTCACCGAAATGATCACGGGTGTCGACCTGGTCGTGCAGCAGATACTCATCGCCGCCGGCGAAAAGTTCACCTTGCGCCAGCGCGACGTCCAGATCCGCGGCCATGCCATCGAATGCCGCATCAATGCCGAAGATCCCTTCAAGTTCGTGCCCAGCCCCGGCAAGATCACCAACTGGCACACACCCGGTGGACCCGGCGTGCGTATGGACTCGCATGTGTTCAACGGCTACACCGTGCCGCCCAACTACGACTCCATGATCGCCAAGCTCATCACCTACGGCGACACGCGCGAGCAGGCCATCGCTCGCATGGAAATCGCCTTGTCGGAAATGGTGGTGGAAGGCATCAACACCAACATCCCCTTGCACCGGGAACTCATGCAGGACGCCCGCTTCGTCGAAGGCGGCACCAGCATTCACTATCTTGAACAGAAATTGTCGCAGCGCCCGTAGGCGCCGGCGGCATCAACATCAGGACGCCGGGGGACTTGGCCTCTCGGCGTTCGCTGGAAAACACTATGCGTGAACTCGTGCTTCATTGTCCAGAGGCGCAGGCCGAGGCGCTTTCGGATGCCTTGCTCGAGGCAGGGGTGCTTTCGGTATCCGTCGAAGACGCCGAAAGCGACACCGAAGCCGAACAGCCCTTGTTCGGCGAACCCGGCACCGAGCCAGAGGTCCAGGCCTGGCGTCACAACCGCGTGGTGGCCCTGCTGCCCGACGGTGCGGATCCCGAGCAGATACTCGAGCAGGTTCGCGTGATGGGCGGGTTGGACTACATGGCCGGCGGCTGGTCCACGCGCGACGTTCCCGATGCGGACTGGGTTCGCCTTACCCAGGCGCAGTTCAGGCCCATCCAGATCGGTCAGCGCGTATGGATAGTGCCCAGCTGGCATCGCGACGACCCCGGCGTTCCCGAGCTTGGTGCATCGCGGCAGGCGGGCGGGCCAATCCACCTGCAGCTCGATCCGGGCCTGGCCTTCGGCACGGGCAGCCACCCGACCACGCATCTGTGCCTGGAGTGGCTGGAGGCCAATCTGCAGCCCGGCGAAACCTTGCTGGACTATGGCTGCGGTTCGGGCATCCTGGCCATTGCCGCCAAAATGCTGGGGGCTGGGCCCGCGCTGGCCGTCGACATCGACGAACAGGCGGTGCTCTCCACCCGCTACAACGCCCAAATCAACCAGGTCGAACTGCAAGCCTTGCTGCCCGACGAGTTGCCGGCCGGCCAAGTGCAATTGGTCGTCGCCAATATTTTGTCCAATCCCCTGAAGGTTCTTGCTCCCATGCTTTCCGGCCGTGTGCAGCCGGGCGGCCGCCTGGTGCTATCGGGGGTCCTGGAAAGGCAGGCCGACGAGGTGGCGCAAGCCTACGCGCCGTGGTTGAGCATGAGCGTATGGCGAGCCCGCGACGGCTGGGTTTGCCTGCATGGTCAGCGAAGCTGACCGTTATCGCCGGCGGATAGGCCTATGGACTTGATGACGAAGTGCCCGCAGTGCGGTACCGTGTTTCCAGCCAGTCTCAGCGAGTTGCAGCTGCGCAAGGGCTATATCCGCTGCATCGGCTGCGCCAATATCTTCGATGGCTACGAAGCTGTCGTTCCCAACGGCCAGGGGGCCGCGGCGCCGGCGGTTTCTTCGCCTCCGCCTTCTTCGCGCCAGGCGCCCTTTGCCGCCCCTGCGGAGGCGGCGCCCAGCGTGGTGCGCCAGCGTGGCGCGGGCACACCCGGTTCTTCCGCGCCGGCCAGCGCGTCGCCGGGTATTTTTGCGCCCGCCCGCCAACGGGACGACGATGGCGAGGCTTCGGCGTTTGCGCTGCGTCTGGATGACGGAGATTTGCCTGCTTCGGCAAGGCGGCCCGAGCCAGGCTTGTATTCGGGCGATGGCATGGGCGAGGGCGATACGCCGGAGGTTCGAGGCATTTACGCCGAACCTCGCGGGGCGATGTCTTCGGAGCCGAATCGCGGTGCATTGCACGACGATGATGTCCTGCCGGATTTCCTGTATGCGCGCCGGCAGCGGCGCCATGGCTTTGCGCGGGTCTTCTGGAGCGTGCTGGTTCTTGCCGGCCTGGTGTTTCTGCTGGCGCAGCTTGGCTATGTGTACCGCACGCAGATTGCCACCAGCGCGCCCATGCTGCGTCCTTTGCTGGAACAGGCCTGCCTGTCGCTGCATTGCAAGGTTGGGTACTCGCGCCGCATCGAGCATATCTCGATCATGGACTCGTCGCTGCAGTCCGCGCCCCGCAACGACCAGCTCAAGCCGAATGAAAACGCCATGCTGCTGAGGGTGGTATTGCGCAACAGCTATGACAAGCCGCAGGCGTGGCCGACGCTGACGCTCGATCTGGTAGACTTTTCGGGCTCCGTCGTGGTCCGGCGCAAGCTTGCGCCGAAAGACTATTTGCCGCCCGAGGCGCTTGGGCAGCCGTTCGCCGCCAATACCGAACGGCAGATCACGGTGCCGCTCATCGTGGCCGGCGTAAAGATCAATGGTTATCAACTGGGTAAGTTCTACTCTCCTGAAGGATAGATATGTCTGAAAAAGTACTGGTGTGCGGGTCGGTGGCGTTCGACACCATCGCTGTGTTCGAAGGGCACTTCAAAGATCACATATTGGCCGACAGCATACAGTCGCTGAGCGTTTCCTTTTTTGTGCCGTCGATGCGCAAGGAGTACGGCGGCTGCGCCGGAAACATCGCCTACAACCTGCGCCTGCTGGGCGGTTCGCCGGTGCCGGTGGGAACGGTGGGGGGCGACGCCTCGGACTATCTGGCGTACTTCAAGGGCCTGGGCATCGACACGAGCATGATTCGCGTCATCCCGGACATGTTCACGCCGCAGTGCTTCATTACCACCGACCTGGACAACAACCAGATTGCGTCGTTCCACCCAGGCGCCATGCTGCGTTCGGCCGAGAACGACCTGAGCGGCACGCAGGCGGCCTGGGCCATCGTGGCGCCCGACGCCAAGGACGGCATGTTCGCGCATGCGCGCCGCCTGAAGCAGCAAGGCACGCCCTTTATCTTCGACCTGGGCCAGGCCATGCCGCTGTTCACGGGTGAGGACCTGGAGCAGATGCTGGACCTGGCCGATATCTTCACCGCCAACGACTACGAGGCCAGCATCGTGGAGCAGCGCACCGGGCGCAGCCTGCAGGAGATTGCCGCGGGCATGAAGGCCGTGGTCGTGACGCGCGGGGCCGAGGGGGCCACCTTGTACGCCGGCGGCAAGCAAACCAGCATCGCTCCCATCAAGGTGGCGTCGGTGGTGGATCCCACCGGTTGCGGCGATGCTCACCGCGCGGGCCTGTTGTACGGGCTGACCCGCCAGTGGCCGCTGGAGCAGGCATGCCAGTTGGCGAATGTGATGGGGGCCTTTAAAATTGCCTCGCGAGGTCCGCAAAATCACAAGCCTGGCCGCGCCGAAATCAGCGCGTCGTTGAAACAGCATTACGGTGTCGAGCTGCTCGCATAAGCGCAGCCGCCTTACAAAGGAAAATTCTCATGACTACAACCATTGCAGCAGCCGGTTTTCGCTTTCGCCGTTTGGCAGCCGCAGCGGCCGCCGCCGCTGCGCTCGCGGTAGTGGCCGGGTGCGCGAATCCCTCGGCCTCCAGTTCGGTATACACCTACGGCCAGGCGCAGCAGGAACAAATCGTTCGCACGGGCACGGTGGTGTCGGTGCGTCCGGTCACCATCCAGAACGACAAATCCAGCGGTGTGGGCATGCTGGCCGGAGGCGCCCTGGGCGGCGTGGTGGGCAATAGCATGGGCGGTGGATCCGGCAAGGTCATCACCACGGTGGGCGGCGCCATTCTGGGCGGCCTGCTGGGCAATACCGTCGAGAACCAGGTCGGCAAAACCCAAGGCCTGGAAATCACCGTGCGTCTCGACAACGGCGAAACCCGTGTCGTCGCCCAGGCGGCCGACGTAGGATTCACCTCGGGCCAGCGCGTGCGCCTGGTCAGCGGCAACGGCCCCACCCGCGTCGTGCCCATGTAAGATCGCAGCCGACCTGGGGGGCTGGCCGGCCGCGTTGGCCTGGATCAGCCTTTGTTGCATTACCGGGCCGCATTATCGAACCGCCCCCTGAAAGCCGGGTAGCAATCCGGCTTTCAGGGGGCGGTTCTGTTTTTGCGGGTTTTGGCTTGGCTACATGCTGATGGAGTAAATGAAGTTCTCCAGTATCCGGACGACGATCTGGGCCAGTATGAGCAGGACCAGCGGCGAGAAATCCAGGCCGCCCAGATTGGGCAGGATCCGGCGGATGGGGTCGAGCAAGGGCGCGGTAAGCGTTTGCAGAACCGGCATGATGGGCGCCAGCGGGTTGACCCAGGACAGCACGGCCTGGATGAGGGTCATCCACAAAACAAGATTGAATACCCACTTGAGCACGGTAAGCACGCTGGCTGCCACGGCCGGCAGCAGGGCGGCGGCGATGGGAAACCTTCCGAAGGCGACGAACCATTCGAGCAGCACGCACACGAAGGCGGTAAGCCAGCACGCCACGATGCTGGGGTAGTCGATGCGGTTGCCGGCGGGAACGACTTTTCGCACAGGCTGGACCAGCCAGTTCGTGGCGCGTATGACGGCCTGGGAATACGGGTTGAAGGGGTGCAGGCGAATCGCATAGGCCCAGGCACGGATGATCAGGGCAATACCGAAAAGGGTAAAGACGATCTCGATGATGAGGCTCAATGTGTTGCTAAGCATGTTGGTAAGCATAAGTTAAAAGAATGCCCCCATTGTCGCATGAAAAAAAAGCCGCCCGGCTGGGCCGGGCGGCAGGGTGATGCTTGTGATACTACCGATGGCGCCTGTTAGGGGCGGCCACCCGTGGGGAAAGGCCACGATGCGGCGGTATTTACCGTGTTCTTTACTGCTGGCGCCGGAGCCTTGGCCTTGGTTGCCTTGGCGGCGGTCTTGGTGCTGGCCTTTTTGGGCGCGGCTTTCTTGGCAGGGGCCTTTTTGGCCGGCGCCTTCTTGGCTACCGCCTTTTTGGCAACGGCTTTTTTCGCGGCTGCTTTTTTAGCCGGGGCTTTCTTGGCGACGGCCTTTTTGGCGGCGGCTTTCTTGGCAGGGGCCTTTTTGGCTACTGCTTTCTTGGCTGCTTTCTTGGCCGGTGCTTTTTTGGCTACGGCCTTTTTGGCGACTGCCTTTTTAGCAACGGCTTTCTTTGCTACGGCTTTCTTGGCGGCTGCTTTTTTGGCAGGCGCTTTTTTGGCGACTACTTTCTTGGCCGGTGCTTTCTTGGCGACGGCCTTCTTCACTGCTGCCTTTTTGGCGGGTGCTTTTTTAGCCACTACCTTTTTGGCGGGTGCTTTTTTTGCTGCGGTGGTTTTCTTGGCGGCCGCCTTTTTTGCGGCCTTCTTGGCTGTAGCCATCGTAATGCTCCTTGAGAATGAATCGTAAAGATAACGTCCATCCATTTGATATGGCCCCCATCGAAAGGTGCGACCCATCTCAAATGGCACAAGCGTGCAAGATGCAAAGCACCTCGCACGCCTAGAGTCTAACTTAAGCAGTTACGGTATCCAAGCATTATTCCCAGCTTAATGCTCCGCCGGTTTGATATTCGATGACTCGAGTCTCGAAAAAATTGCGTTCTTTCTTCAGATCGATCATCTCGGCCATCCATGGAAATGGATTTTCTTCTTGCGCAAATTGCGGTTCGATGCCGATTTGCTGGCAGCGTCGATTGGCGATAAATCGCAAATACGACTTGAACATCGAGGCGTTCAAACCGAGTACGCCGCGAGGCATGGTGTCCTCAGCGTAAGCATATTCAAGGTCTACAGCCTTTTTGAAGAGATTTTGAATTTCTTCGCGGAAGGCCGGCGTCCACAAATGCGGGTTCTCGAGTTTGATCGTGTTGATGAGATCGATGCCGAAATTGCAGTGCATGGATTCGTCGCGAAGAATGTACATGTACTGCTCGGCGGCGCCCGTCATTTTGTTTTGACGGCCCAATGCCAAAATTTGCGTAAAACCAACATAAAAGAACAAACCTTCCATCAGGCACGCAAAAACGATGAGCGATTTCAGCAGGGTTTGATCGCTTTCGGGCGTGCCGGTTTTGAAATCCGGATCGGCAATGACGTTGATGAAGGGGATCAGGAATTCGTCTTTGGCGCGGATCGAAGGCACTTCGTTGTACGCGTTGAAGATTTCCGATTCGTCCAGGTCCAGGCTTTCGACGATGTACTGATATGCGTGGGTGTGGATGGCTTCTTCGAAGGCCTGGCGCAGCAGGAACTGGCGGCACTCGGGCGCCGTGATGTGGCGATAGGTGCCCAGCACGATGTTGTTGGCGGCGAGGGAATCGGCAGTGACGAAGAAACCCAGGTTGCGCTTGATGATGCGGCGTTCGTCTTCGGTGAGCCCGTTGGGGTTTTTCCAGAGGGCGATGTCGCGCGACATATTGATTTCTTGCGGCATCCAGTGATTGGCGCAGCCGGCCAGGTATTTTTCCCAGGCCCATTTGTATTTGAACGGCACCAACTGGTTGACGTCGGTCTGGCCGTTGATGATGCGCTTGTCGGCGGCGCGCACGCGCGAGCCCGCGGGCGCGGCCGGGCTGGCCGCTTGTTGAGGCGCGATGGCGGTGTCGGCCTGCGCGCCGGCCGACACGTTGCGGCCGGTCGGGGCGGGGCTTGGAGCCGCGGGGGCTGCCGAAGGTTGGGGTTGAAGAGGGGTGTCGTCCCAAGTAAGCATGATGTGAACCTTTCCTAATTGTTATGGGTTACTGGCAGGCTTCGCATTCTTCGAAGCCTTCGTCGCCCGGACGCAGGGTGCACACGGTGCCGACCACCTCGGCTTCGGGCAGGGCTGCCACGGGGGCCGCCGCGACGCCGCCGGCTTGCGGGTTGGCGGAGACGGCGTTGAGCTCGCCGCCGCGGCCGGTGGATTTCTCGGCGTTGGTGGCGCCGCTGGAACGCAGGTAGTACGTGGTCTTGAGCCCGCGCTGCCATGCCAGCTTGTAGGTGTCGTCGAGCTTCTTGCCCGAGACGCCCGCCATGAAGATGTTCAGCGACTGGGCCTGGTCGATCCATTTTTGGCGGCGCGCCGCGCACTCGACGACCCAGCTCGGATCGACTTCGAAGGCGGTGGCGTAGAGCTCGCGCAGGTCGGCCGGGATGCGGTCGATGCGGGCCAGGCTGCCGTCGAAGTACTTCAGGTCGGCGACCATGACTTCGTCCCACAGGCCGCGCTGCTTCAGGTCGCGCACCAGGTAGTCGTTGACCACCGTGAACTCGCCCGAGAGGTTGGACTTGACGTACAGGTTGCGGTACGTGGGCTCGATGCACGGCGAGACGCCGATGATGTTGGAGATGGTGGCCGTGGGCGCGATGGCGATGCAGTTGGAGTTGCGCATGCCGTGTTCATGGATGTGGGTGCGCAGGGCATCCCAGTCGAGGGTGCTGCTTTCGTCGATGTCGACATAGCCGCCGCGCTCTTCGCGCAGCATGGCGAGAGTGTCTTGCGGCATGATGCCGCGGTCCCACAGCGAACCCTTGAAGCTGGAGTACGAGCCGCGTTCGGCGGCCAGCTTGCTGGATGCCAGGTAGGCGTAGTAGCACACCGCCTCCATGGACGTGTCGGCGAATTCGACGGCCGCTTGCGAGGCGAACGGCACGCGCATGACGTGCAGGCAGTCCTGGAAGCCCATGACGCCCATGCCCACGGGGCGGTGGCGCACGTTGGAGTTGCGGGCCTTGGGTACGGCGTAGTAGTTGATGTCGATGACGTTGTCCAGCATGCGCATGGCGACGGCGACCGTGCGCTGCAGCTTTTCGTGGTCGAGCACGTACTGGCCGCTGGCGTCCTGCTTGAGGTGGGCCGCCATGTTGACCGAGCCCAGGTTGCAGACGGCGATTTCGGTGTCGCTGGTGTTCAGCGTGATTTCAGTGCACAGGTTGGAGCTGTGGACGACGCCGACGTGCTGCTGGGGCGAGCGAATGTTGCAAGGATCTTTGAAGGTGAGCCAGGGGTGGCCGGTTTCGAACAGCATGGACAGCATCTTGCGCCACAGCGAGGTGGCAGGGATGGTCTTGAACAAGGGCAGTTCGCCGCTGACCGTCTTGGCTTCGTAGGCAAGGTAGGCCTTTTCGAACGCCTTGCCGTACTTGTCGTGCAGGTCGGGCACGTCGGAAGGCGAGAAGAGAGTCCAGTCGCCGTTTTCCATGACGCGTTTCATGAACAGATCGGGGATCCAGTTGGAGGTGTTCATGTCGTGCGTGCGGCGGCGTTCGTCGCCGGTGTTCTTGCGCAGCTCGAGGAATTCTTCGATGTCCAGGTGCCAGGTTTCCAGGTAGGCGCACACCGCGCCCTTGCGCTTGCCGCCCTGGTTGACCGCCACGGCGGTGTCGTTGACCACCTTGAGGAAGGGCACGACGCCCTGGCTTTCGCCGTTGGTGCCCTTGATGTGGCTGCGCAAGGCGCGCACGGGGGTCCAGTCGTTGCCCAGGCCGCCGGCGTACTTGGCCAGCAGCGCATTTTCCTTGATGGCGTCGTAGATGCCGACCAGGTCGTCCGAGACGGTGGTGAGGTAGCACGACGAAAGCTGGGAGTGCAGGGTGCCCGAGTTGAACAGGGTGGGGGTGGAGCTCATGAAATCGAAGGACGAGAGGATTTCGTAGAACTCGATGGCGCGCTCTTCGCGGTTGATTTCGTTGAGCGCCAGGCCCATGGCGACCCGCATGAAGAATACTTGCGGCAGTTCGATGCGGCGTCCGCGCACGTGCAGGAAGTAGCGGTCGTAAAGCGTTTGCAGGCCCAGGTAATTGAATTGCTGGTCGCGTTCCGCCTTGAGGGCGTTGGCGAGCTTGGGCAGGTCGAACTGGGCCAGCTTGCTGTCGAGCAGGCTGCTCTCGATGCCCAGCTTGATGAAGCGGGGGAAGTATTCGGCGTAGCCGGCGGCCATGGCGGACTGGGCGACTTCTTCGCCCAGCACTTCCTTGCGGATGGTGTGCAGCAGCAGCCCGGCGGTTACCTGGCTGTAGGCCGGGTCGGTTTCGACCAGGGCGCGCGCCGAAAGAATGGCCGACTTGTAGACTTCGTCGACGGGGATGCCGTCGTACAGGTTCTTGACGGTTTCACGCAGGATGGCGTCGGTGTCGATGTCGATGGGCAGGTTCTGGCCGGCTTCGACGATGGTGTTGCGCAACTGGGCCAGATCCAGCGGGCGCAGGACGCCGCCATCGTTGACGTTGAGGCTGCTTTTTTCAGCCACGGGTTGCTCGGGAGCCGAGCGGGCGCGTTCCTGCGAGCGCTTTTCACGGTAGAGCACGTAGGCGCGGGCCACGTCGTGCTCGCCGGAACGCATGAGCGCGAGCTCGACCTGGTCCTGGATGTCTTCGATGTGGAAGGTGCCGCCGCCCGGGCGGTTGCGAACCAGGGCATTGACCACCTGCGCGGTGAGGTCCTCGACCAACTGGCGCACGCGAGCCGAGGCGGCGCCCTGGCCGCCATTGACCGCCAGGAAGGCCTTGGTCATGGCGATGGCGATCTTGCCCGGTTCGAAACCCACCACGGCGCCGTTGCGCCGGATGGTGCTGAAGTTTTGCCATTGCGACCCGCCCGATGAAGCATTGGGCTGGCTGGCCTGTGGTGCAACGGGCTGGGAGACTTCGGGCCGTGACTCAGCGGTTTGTGTGGTCTGCATGAATGCTCCTGAATGAGAAAGACATGCTGCCTTGTGCAGCATGTGGTCTGGCGTTTGGAAGGTGGCGGGTACTGAAAAGGCGGCCTTGCGGCGGTTTTTATAGGGAGTCGCTCTTTTTCTATAAACCACAAGATATTGTGGTTGGTTCTTGTTTGAGCACTAATTGTAGTAATTTGCCTGGGCGTAGGCAAGCGTATTCTGTATCTTTTTTTAACGCTTTCGGGCCTTCCGGGCAAGGCGCCCGGGGCGGGGTTTTGCCCCGCTTTCTGCTTTAGTTCAAGTAGAACATGGCCTTAGCCAGGAACACGATGGCCAGCATGTGCAGGAAAACACTGAGATGAATGAATTTGAATTGCCTGGCGTTGAGGGTGCCGGCCGCGCTGCGCCGGATGGCGGTGATGAAGTGCACCAGCACGCTGAGCGCCAGGAGTATTTTCAGGCTTAGCAGAGTGCCCATGACGCTGTCGAAGGGCTGGGCCAGAATGCCGCGGTATTGCCAGGCCATGGAAATGCCGGCGCCGTACAGGACGATGATGACGAAGGGCATGAATTTGCGCGCCCTCTGGCCGATGGCGATTTCCACCGCGCGCATGGCGTCGCGGGGGACGTGCGAGCGTATGCCTTCCAGCATCAGCACCTCGAAAAAAACCGTCCCGACGAATATGAAGGCGGCGAACAGGTGCAGCAGAAGCAGGATCAGGTGGCTCATGTGATGCGGACTCCAAAAGAATATTACCCCCACGCCGCGCTGCTACGCAGCTTGCTGCCCCCCACGGGGGCGCTTTTTGCCTTGGGGCGGCCCGGCGGCAAAATAGGCCCCCACGCTGCGCCGCTACGCGGCTTGCTGCCCCCCACGGGGGCGCTTTTTGCCTTGGGGCGGCCCGGCGGCAAAAAATACCCCCACGCTGCGCTACGCGGCTTGCTGCCCTCCGAGTTTTACCGGCCGGGGGCGATCCGTTCAAGTAAAATTGTCAGGATAGGCGCGCCGGGGCCGGAAAGGCTTGCGTTGGCGCAAATGATGCGTATTCATTGTAGGTCTGCATGGCCTGCGCGCCTGGCGTAGCCGCATTTGAAATATGGTTTTTGGCTTCGGGCCGGGCGGCCCGGACGGGGTTTCGAGTCATGATGAGCAAGAGGAATTTGTTTCGTACAGGCCGCGGCGTTGTTGCGGTGGCGGCGTCGATGGCGGCCGGATGCGCCGTCAAACCCGAAAAGGCGCCAGGTCCGCCTGTTGCCCGGGCGCCGGCCAGCGTGCAGTGCCAGGCGGCGCGGGCCGGCGACGAGGCCATAGGAAATTGGTACGGCACGCGTTCGCAGCGAGGCGTTGCCGGCACGTTGCATGTGCTTATACATTTGAGGGCCGACGGCACCATGAGCTACGACGAGCAGCTCAAGCGCGGCAAAAAGCCCGGCCAGGCCCTTGGCGAAACCGGGTGCTGGCATCGCGACCAGCAAGGGCTGGTATTGCAGACCGTCAAGTCCAACGGCGAGCCGGTCGAGTTGTCCGACCCGATTTACAAAAACCGTTATACCGTACGCTTCCAGCCGCCGCAGACCATGGTGTTCGACGGCCGCGACGGCCGGCTCAAGGCCCGCCGCATGCCCGAGAACTACCGCCTGCCGTTCTGAGGCGCTGGCCCGGGACCGCTCGTCCGTTGTCTGGAACGGCCGGCCGGGGGCTTGGAAACTATTGCTGGCCGTTGCGGACCGTTGCGTCCAGGCGTTCCAGCACGGTGTCGCGACCCAGGATGGCCAGGACGGCGTCGATGGCGGGGGTTTGCTTTTTGCCGGTCACGGCCAGGCGCAAGGGGATGCCCAGCTTGGGCATCTTTATATTGTGTCTGGCGAGCGTTTCCTTGATCAGCGCGGCCAGCGCTTCGGTGGTCCACTCGGGCAGCGAGCGGGCCTGGGCCGCAAAATCGGCCAGCACGGCTTTGGCCTCGGGGGTCAGGTGCTCGGCGGCCAGTTCGGCGCCGGCGGGCTCGTAGGCGCCGCAGAACAGCATGGCGCCTTCGGCCAGCTGGTTCAGGGTTTCGGCCCGGTCCTTCAGCAGGCCCATGACGGCATCGAGCTTGACGGCATCCGGGTTGCCGCCCAGCCCGCCGATGCGGGGGGCGACCAGGACGGCCAGCGCGGCGTTATCGGTTTGCTTAATGTAGTGGGCGTTGACCCAGTTCAGCTTCTTGGGATCCCACTGCGAGGCCGACTTGCTAAGGTTGCGGGTATCGAACCATTCCACGAACTGCTCGCGCGAGAAGATTTCCTCGTTGCCGTGGCTCCAGCCCAGGCGGGCCAGGTAATTGACCATGGCTTCGGGCAGATAGCCTTCCTTGTCGTATTCCATGACGCTGACCGCGCCGTGGCGCTTGGAAAGCTTTTCGCCGTCGGGGCCGAGGATCATGGGCAGGTGGCCGTATTGCGGCAGCGTTGCGCCCAGCGCGCGCAGTATATTGATTTGCCGTGGCGTATTATTGACGTGGTCGTCGCCGCGCAGCACATGGGTGATCCGCATGTCCCAGTCGTCGACCACTACACAGAAGTTGTAGGTGGGCGTGCCGTCGGGGCGCGCGATGATCAGGTCGTCAAGTTCGGCGTTGTCGATGCTTATAGGGCCTTTTATAAGGTCGTCCCAACTGGTGGCGCCGTCTTGCGGGTTCTTGAAGCGCACGACGGGCTTGCGGCCTTCGGGAACGGGAGGCAGTGTCTTGCCCGGCTCGGGGCGCCAGGTGCCGTCGTAGCGCGGCTTCAGCCCCTGGGCCCGGGCCTTCTCGCGCATGGCGTCGACTTCGTCGGGTGTGCTGTAGCAGTAATAGGCGGTGCCTTCCTCCAGCATTCTGGCGATGATTTCGCGGTAGCGATCCATATGCTGCATTTGGTAGAAGGGGCCTTCGTCGGGCTGCATGCCCAGCCAGTCCATGCCGTCCAGAATGGCCTGGACGGCCTGCGGCGTCGAGCGCTCGAGGTCGGTGTCTTCGATGCGCAGGACGAACACACCCTTGTGATGCCGCGCGAAGGCCCACGAAAACAGGGCTGTGCGGGCGCCCCCCAAGTGCAGGTAGCCGGTGGGCGATGGGGCGAAGCGGGTGCGGACGGTGGAAGATGCAGGCAGGGTCATGGAATTTTCAGGCAGGACGCGGCGCGGGTTTCCCGCGCCGCGAATATAGATTCAAGTGGTTGGCATTGATGCCGTTAACCAATGTATTTTAGAGTACAGATTCAAACTTGTTAAAACAGGCTCATTATGTTGCGTCATCGTCTTGCTGCGTTGTTCGAACCTCGATCCTTGCTGGTGGTGGCCGACCGCCCCTTGCCGGTGGCGCGCAATGCGCCGTCGGCGCTGGAAAACGCCCTGACCCTGGTCGATGCCGGGACTTCGGTGGCCATACCCGAGCGGCTCAATGGCGTCGAGGCGGGCGGCCGGGTGGATCTTGCCGTGCTGTGCCTGCCGCCGTCGTTGTTGCCCCAGGCTCTCGAGGCATTGCACCGCCATCGCCCACGGGCGCTGCTGGTGCTGGCGGCGGGAACGCAGCCTGATCGGCCGGCCGACGACATGGCGCTGTGCCAGGCCTGGGGCAGCCAGAACGGCTGCCTGGTGCTGGGGCCGCGCGCCTTCGGATTGCAGAATCCGGCAACGGGCCTGAACCTGAGCCATGCGCCGGAGCTCGCGCAGACGGGCCGCGTCGCCCTGGTGTCGCAATCCGGCTCCATTGCCTCCGCCGTGCTGGACTGGGCGGCGGATATCGGGCTGGGTTTCTCGACGGTGGTGTCGCCCGGCGACGGCGCCGGTGTCGACGTCGCCGATCTGCTGGACTACCTGGCCACCGATCCAGGCACGGACAGCATTGCCCTGTATCTGGAAAACACGGCATCGTCGCGCGCGCTGACCAGCGCCCTGCGCGCCGCCGCCGGCGTCAAGCCCGTGGTCGTGCTCAAGTCGGGCCGACGGCAGGAAGGCGGCTCGCCGCACGACGCGGTGTTCAATGCCTTGATGCGCCGGGTCGGGGCGGTGCGCGTGCCGTATTTCGTGCAGCTGTTTTCGGCCATCAAGGTGCTGCGCTATCCGCATCGGCCGCGCGGGCGGCGCATTGCATTGGTCTCCAACGGCTCGGGCACTTCGCAACTGGCTCTGGACGTCATGGGCGTCAATGCCGCGGTGTTCCGCGCCGAGCTTTCCATGATGTCCGTCCAGGAGCTGCGCAACCTGCTCGAACCGGATGCCCAGGTCAACAACCCGGTCGTCACGCGCGCTCCGCTGGACGCCGAGAAAATCCGCAAGCTGGTCAACATCCTGGCCGTGGACAGGGGGGTGGACGGTGTGCTGGTATTGCTGGCGCCCGACCCGCTGGCCGACATGCCGGCGGTTGCGCGCCAACTGGCGCAGGTGGCCTCCAGCACGCGCAAGCCCGTGATCACCTGCTTCATGGGAGACGCCACCATGCGTCCCCTGCGCCACCTGCTCGACGACGTGGGCACACCGGCGTTTCGCACGCCCGAATCGGCGGCCAATGCCTTTGGCGTACTGGCGTCCTATCACTACAACCAGACCCTTTCGCTGCAGATGCTCCCGCCCGAGCCGCTCAGCAAGCCGCCCCGGTTGAAAGAGGCGCGGCTCATCATTCAGGCGGCCCGCATGACGGGACGGCAGTCGTTGCTGGCCGAGGAAATCGCCCGCCTGTTCGCCTGCTTCGACATACCCATCCAGGTTTTCGCCGCCGCAGGCATGCAGGCGGCGGCAACCGCTCCCATGGCCATCCGCGTGCGCCGCGACCCGGATCTGGGGCCCTACATCAATTTCGGCTCGGGCAGCCGGCAGGGTATCTCGGCCACCGACAGGGCCATCGAGTTGCCGCCGCTCAACGGCTATCTGGCGCGCCAGTTGGTCGAGCGCAGCGCGTTGTGGCGCAATGTGCTGATCCGTCAGATGAGTCCCGCCGCCAGCGACTGCCTGCAGGAGGCCTTGGAACGGATCTCCGACCTGGTGTGCGAATTGCCCGAAATCGACAGCCTGGCCGTCGACCCGCTGTATGCCAGCGACGAGCATCTGCTGGCGCATTCCGTCCAGGCCGTCCTGTCGGAAATCGAATCGTTCGAGCCGCCCGAAAAATCGGGCTACAGCCATCTGGCCATCCACCCGTATCCCCTCAATCTGGTTCAGAACAAAGAGTTCGACGACCACTCGCCGTGGATGATGCGGCCTATTCGCCCCGAAGATGCCGAGGCTTTGCAGGAGTTCGTGCGCGAGCTGTCGGACGAGTCGCGCTATATGCGCTTTGTTTCCATGCTGCGCGAGCTGACCCCGCGCATGCTGGCCCGCTACACGCGCATCGACTACGACCGCGAATTGGCCCTGGTGGCGACTGTGCAGGTGCCCAATCCTGCGCATCGGGGCTATATGCGCGAACAGATCATCGGCTTCGCCCACTATCTGCGCAACGCGGATGGGCGCGGCGCCGAGTACGCGCTGGTCATCGGCGACAACTGGCAGCGGCGCGGCCTGGGCAAGCAACTGATCGGCGGCTTGATCGAGGCGGCCAAGACCCAGAACCTTACTTATATAGATGGATTGGTGCTGTCGACCAATCGGGCCATGCTGGGCCTGATGACGCAGCTTGGCTTCCAGAACGACGCAACCGAGGACGACCCTTCGATGCGCCGGGTGTGGCTGGACCTGGGCGAGACGCGTTCCGACAACGGCTAGGAGCGCGGTGGCCGGGCCCGCGCGTTCTTGAATGCCCCGGCCAGCGGCGTTAGCGGTCCGACAGAACCTTGCGCAGGAAGTCGGCGATGTCGCCGATTTCGGGCAGGCACACCGAGTGCGGCATGTTGTAGGTCTTGAAGGTGACGTCGTAGCCCTGTTCCCGCAGCCGCTGGCACGAAGCCTGCGCGCGGTCGATGGTGACGACGGGGTCTTGTGTGCCGTGCGCCATGAAGATGGGCGTGTCGCGGTTGGCGCCTTGCTGCTCGGCCTGCAGCAGGTCGGGCAGGGGCAGGTAGCCCGACAGCCCGATCATGCCAGCCAGCTTTTGCGCCAGGCGCGGGCCGGTGTGCAGAGTCATGGCGCAACCTTGCGAGAACCCGGCAAGCACGATTTTCTCGGTGGGGATGCCGCGTTCGTTTTCGCGCGCGATCAGCGCCTGGATAAGACGCTCGGAGTCGCGGATGCCTTGCTCGTCTTCGCGGCGTCCCAGGTCGGCGTTGCGGATGTCGTACCAGGCGCGCATGGACGCGCCGCCGTTGATGGTAACCGGCTGCACCGGCGCATTGGGAAAAACGAAGCGGATGGCGGGCTCGTGTTTCATGCCCAGTTCGGGCACGATCGGCACGAAGTCGTTGCCGTCGGCGCCAAGCCCATGCAGCCAGATGACTGCGCAGTCGGGGTTGGGGGCGGTTTCGAGTTCGATGGCGTCCAGCAGAGGTTGAGTCATGATTGTTCCGATGTTTCGTCCAGCGTCTTGAGCGCCTGAAACAGGGCGCGGAAATGTTTGCGCTGCGGGTCCTGGCCGGGCTGCAGCGCTGCATTGTTCTGGGCTTCCTTGCGGCCGGCGCGGATAAGCGTGCGCAGTTGCTGGCCGTCGGCGCCGGGGTATTCGTTCAGCAGCTTGGTCAGGGCGTCGTCGTCGGCCAGCAGGCGGTCGCGCAGCGTTTCCAGGCGATGCAGTTCCTGGGTTTGCTCGCGCGAGCCATTGAGCCAGATGTCGAGCTGGCTGGTGATGGTTTCGGCGTCGGCCTGGCGCATGAGCTTGCCCACGTAGTGCACCTGGCGGCGCCGCCCTTCGCGGCTGGTGGTGCGCTGGGCCAGGCGGATGGCCTCGTACAGCTTCTCGTCCAGGGGCAGCTGCTTGAGTTTTTCGGGGGGCAGTTCCACGAGCTGTTTGCCCAGGTCTTGCAGGGCCAGCATTTCGCGCTTGATCTGCGATTTGCTGGGGCCGTCGTAGTCGTCGGCAAAGTCGTCGGTGTCGTCGCGCATTGGGGGCAAAAAATTTTCTCGATTAGCGATATGATAACCGTCTAACTTCACAAGAGCAGCAATGAGTCGACAATCCTCCCTACGCCTACCCATTTCCGAAAACCAGGCCCAATTCCGCGAACTCGTCCAGGACGCCCTGAAGCACGCCAGGTCGCTGGGCGCCAGCGATGCCGCCGCCGAGGTCTCCGAGAGCGCCGGACTGTCGGTTTCGGTGCGGAACAAAGACATCGAAACGGTCGAGCAGACGCGCGACCGTTCGCTGGATGTCACGGTTTTCGCCGGCCAGAAGCGCGGCTCGGCCTCGACTTCCGATTTCTCGCCGCAGGCGCTGCGTGAAACCGTCGAAGCGGCGTGGCATATTGCCCGCTATACGGCCGAAGATCCCGCCGCCGGGCTGCCCGACGCCGCCGACCTGGCCACCGAGTTCCCCGACCTGCAACTGTATCACCCCTGGGAAATCGATGCCGATCAGGCCGCCAGGCTGGCGCTCAAGGCCGAGCGGGCCGCCAGCGCCGTCAGCCCTCTCATCACCAATACCGACGGCGCTTCGGTCAGCACCTTCGAGGGCCATTTCGTCCTGGGCAATAGCCGGGGCTTCCTGGCGGGCTATCCCTATTCGCGGCATTCGCTGTCGGTCGCGCCCATTGCCGGGCGCGGCGCGTCCATGCAGCGCGACTACTGGTATACGGCCGATCGCCAGGCCAGCCGCCTGGCCGATGCGGGCAAGGTGGGGCGCTACGCCGCCGAGCGCACCCTGGCCCGCCTTTCGGCGCGCCGCATAAAAACCGGGCGCTTCCCCGTATTGTTCGAGGCCCCGCTAGCCCTGGGCCTGCTGGGCGCCCTGGTGCAGGCGACCAGCGGCGGCGCGTTGTACCGCAAGGCCAGCTTTCTCATCGATTCGCTGGGCAAGCCGGTTTTGGCCGGCCATATCCAGGTCGCCGAAGACCCATTGGTCGCGGGCGCCATGGGCAGCTCGGCCTTCGACGACGAAGGCGTGCGCACACAGGCGCGCGATGTCGTGCAGGACGGTGTCTTGCAGGGCTATTTCCTGTCCACGTACACCGCGCGCAAGCTCAATATGCGCACCACCGGCAACGCGGGCGGCTCGCACAACCTCAGTCTGGTCTCGCGGCTTACGCAGCCCGGCGACGACTTTCGAGCCATGCTGCGCAAAATGGGCACGGGCTTCCTGGTTACCGAGCTCATCGGGCAGGGCGTCAACTACGTTACCGGCGATTACTCGCGCGGGGCGTTCGGCTATTGGGTCAAGAACGGTGAAATCCAGCACGCCGTGCAGGAAGTCACCATCGCCGGCAACCTGGCCGACATGTTCAGGCAAATCGTCGCCGTGGGCGCCGACGTCATCAACCGCGGCTCCAAGTCGTCGGGTTCCATCCTGATCGAGCAGATGGCGATTGCCGGGCAGTAAGGCGTTTTGCCCCCGGCGCTTGAAAAAACAACAACTTATGCTAATATAGAGGGCTTTTCCAATTCCTGGCTTTGCACGGGCGAGTTACAACGCTTAGGCGAAGCCGCTTGGAGAAGGCGGGCCAAAATCCGTTTGGCCCTGTAATTCATTAATTAGGAACACCATCATGAAGACCTTTGTGGCCAAGCCGCATGAAGTCAAACGTGACTGGTACGTGATTGACGCCAAGGGCAAAGTCCTCGGTCGTGTGGCCAGCGAAGTCGCACGCCGCCTGCGTGGCAAGCACAAGCCAGAATTCACGCCTCACGTTGACACCGGCGATTACATCGTCATTATCAACGCCGCCGAAATCGTCGTTACCGGCAACAAGGCGCAAGACAAGCGTTACTACCGTCACTCGGGCTACCCCGGCGGTATCACCGAAACCACATTCGAGAAAATGCAACAGCGTTTTCCCGGCCGTGCCCTGCAGAAAGCCGTCAAGGGCATGCTGCCCAAGGGCCCGCTGGGCTATGCCATGGCCAAGAAACTCAAGGTTTACGCTGGCGCCGAGCATCCTCATTCGGCTCAACAGCCTAAACCGCTGGAAATCTAAGGACAGGTCATGATCGGTAATTGGAACTATGGAACCGGCCGCCGCAAAACCTCGGTGGCTCGCGTGTTCTTGAAAAAAGGTTCGGGCAAAATCGTGGTCAACGGCAAGCCTGTCGATGAATACTTTGCTCGCGAAACCGGACGCATGGTCGTCCGTCAGCCCCTTGAGCTGACCGGCCACCTCGAGTCCTTCGACTTTCACATCAATGTGCACGGCGGCGGCGAAAGCGGCCAGGCCGGCGCAGTGCGCCACGGTATTACCCGCGCGCTCATCGACTACGATGAAACGCTCAAGTCTCCGCTCAAGCAAGCGGGTCTGGTAACCCGCGACGCCCGCGAAGTCGAACGTAAGAAAGTCGGTTTCCACAAGGCGCGTCGCCGCAAGCAGTTCAGCAAGCGTTAATTCCGCTGCACGGCAGGGCCGCCGGCCCTGTGCGACGTCAAAAACCCCGGTGCGCCGGGGTTTTTGCATTGCAGCCCGCAGCCGCAGGTTTGCCTTGCTGGTAAACTTGAACTCGTGGCGCGTCCCAAGCCTGGCGGCGTTTCAGGCGGCGGCAGCCAGTCGATTCATTTCACGTTTTTTCAGGACATCATCATGACCGCGGCAGCATCCCGGATCAAAGTGGGCATCGTCGGCGGCACCGGTTATACCGGCGTCGAACTCTTGCGCCTGCTGGCCCAGCACCCCAATGTCGACCTCCAGGCCATTACTTCCCGCAAGGAAGACGGCATGCCGGTGGCCGACATGTTCCCGAACCTGCGCGGCTACGTCGATTTGCGCTTCGAAACGCCCGAAAAAGCGGGGCTGGATCAATGCGACGTCGTGTTCTTCGCCACGCCGCATGGGGTGGCCATGAGCCAGGCCAAGGAGTTGCTGGCAAAAGGCGTGCGCCTCATCGACCTGGCCGCGGACTTCCGTCTGCAGGACACCGCCGTGTTCGAAAAATGGTACAAAATGCCGCATTCCTGCCCCGAGGTGCTGGCCGAGTCCGTATACGGCCTGGTCGAAGTCAATCGCGCCAAAATCGCCAAGGCGCAGGTGGTGGGCAATCCTGGTTGCTACCCGACAACCGTCATCCTGGGCTTGCTGCCGCTCATCGAAAACGGCCTCAGGCTGGTCGATGTGGGGCACATTATCGCCGACTCCAAATCGGGGGTTTCGGGCGCGGGCCGCAAGGCCGAGGTCGGCACGCTGTTCTCCGAGGCCAGCGACAACTTCAAGGCCTACGGAGTGGCCGGGCACCGCCACCAGCCCGAGGTCTGCGAACAACTGGCTACGCTGGCCGGCGGGCCCGTGGGCCTGACTTTCGTGCCGCACCTGGTGCCCATGATCCGCGGCATGTTCTCGACGCTGTACGCGCGTATCTTGCCTGAAGCCATGGACACCGACTTCCAGGCCCTGTACGAAAAGCGTTATGCCAACGAAACCTTCGTCGACGTCATGCCGCCGGGCAGCCAGCCCGAAACTCGTTCGGTGCGCGGTTCCAACCATTTGCGCATCGCCGTTCACCGCCCGGGCGGCGGCGACCAGCTCGTCATCCTGGTCGTGCAGGACAACCTCGTGAAAGGGGCGGCGGGCCAGGCTGTGCAGAACATGAACCTCATGTTCGGCCTGCCCGAGGAAACCGGCTTGCGGCATGTTGCCGTGCTGCCCTGACATCACTGCAGCACACATTGACTTACACACTGGGCCTGAACTTCCGGGCCGTTGACGGGGTCAGTCAGGGATGAATGAAAAAGACACCCCCGACGGCGCCGGGGCATTGCCCCAGGCTGAACCCGCCAAGGCCGGCTCGGCGCGGCGCGGCCGGCCGTGGGCAGGCCTGGCGACTGCCTTGTGCATCGGCCTGGCGCTTGGCTATGCCGGAACGCATTATGGGCTTGACGACAACGTCCAGCGCCTGGCCGATCTCAAGAAGCAGTACGAAACCGTGCTGGCGCAGCATTTGTACGACCTGAACTCCGCCATGATGCGGGCCGATGCCTTGCAGGGCCAACTGGCGGTGGAGGAAAGCACGCGCAAAAGCCTGGAGGCCACGCTGCAGGCGACCCAGCAGGACCTTGGCCGGGCGCGTGACCAACTGGCGTTCTACAACCAGTTGCTGCCGGCCGGGCCCAATGGGTCCATCAGCATCCGCGCCCTTGATATCGAGCAGCGCGGCCCCACTTTGTATTACAAAGTGCTGCTGATGCGTAATGCGCCCGGCGATGAAACCTTCAATGGCCTTATGGAATTTGTGGCAAATGGTTCGGAAAAGGGTAAAACGGTTAAAATAAGCTTGCATCCCGCTTTGGCCGAGAACGCTTCCCTGGACGGCGGCGCGGCCAATACGGCAAAGCTGGTGCTAAGTTTCGACCAGTTCCAGCGCGGCGAAGGGGTATTGAGCATCCCGCCGGGGTTTATCCCCAAGGCCGTTACGCTCAATATCCTCGAGGGCGAAACGGTGCGCGCATCGCGCACGGTCAATCTGGCCGCCGCCCACTGACCCGGCGCCGCAGTCTGGGTCAGCCTTTGTTTTTTATTGCGCAATTCAATATTGCCTGGAGTACCAAATGACTACACTGACAGAATCCGTCGATCTGCAAGTTCCGCCTCCCGCGCTGGTGTTCACCGATGCGGCGGCGGCCAAGGTCAAGGATTTGCTGGCCGAAGAGGGCAACCCCGACCTCAAGCTGCGCGTTTTCGTGCAGGGTGGGGGATGTTCCGGGTTTCAGTACGGGTTCACGTTCGACGAAGTCATCAACGACGACGACACCACCATCGACAAAGAAGGTGTGCAACTGCTGGTCGACCCCATGAGCTTCCAGTACCTGTTCGGCGCCGAAATCGACTACAAGGACGACATCGAAGGTTCCCAGTTCGTCATCCGTAATCCCAACGCCACATCCACCTGCGGCTGCGGGTCGTCGTTTACCGCCTGATTCAAGCCCGCTTCGACCGGCCAGGCAAGGGGCGTCGTCGCACGCAGCCGCCGCGTGCGGGAATTTTATTTTTCAAGCCGGATATTTGCAGCCAAGCACGCTTGGGTGGCGTGCGCCGGTAACCGAGGGCAGGCCCGCCGGGAGGCCGTGCTCGTAAGCCCAGGCCAGCCAGGCAAATGCCAGAGCCTCGACAAGCTGCGGCGCAATGCCGGCATCCGCGGTCGAGCGCACGGGGCGCTGCAAGGCATGCTCCAGTTCGCTCATCAGGCCTGAATTCTTTGCTCCCCCCCCGCAAACCAGCATGTCCCGGGTTTCGGGCGCCCAGGTCTCGATGGCGCGCGCCACGGTGTTTACGGTAAAGCTTTGCAAGGTTGCCTGCACGTCGCGGGCCGACGGCGCCATGGCGGCGAACGGCGCCAGTTTTTGATTCAGCCATGATTCGTTGAACAGGTCGCGTCCCGTGGACTTGGGGGGCGGCAAGGCAAGCCAGGGTTCGTCCAGCAGGGCGTCGAGCAGGGCGGGAATGCGTTGGCCGCCGGCAGCCCAGCTGCCCATGTCGTCGTAGTCGCGGCCGGTATGTTTTTTACACCAAAGATCCAGCAGGACATTGGCGGGCCCGGTGTCGAAACCGCGCACGTCACGGCCCGGGTTCAGCAGCGTGACATTGCCCATGCCGCCAAGATTCAGCACGGCGCGGGGCTGCCGGCCGCTGAACACGGCCTGGTGAAACCCCGGCACCAGCGGCGCCCCCTGGCCGCCCGCGGCCACGTCGCGCGTACGAAAATCGGCGATCACGGCGATTCCGGTAAGCTCGGCCAGCAGGGCGGGAGCGTTGAGCTGCAGGGTGTAGCCTTGGGCCGGGTCGTGGCGAACCGTCTGGCCGTGCGCGCCGATGGCGGCGATGTCTTCGGGGGCGGCGCCCGCCTCGTCCAGCAATTGATGGCAGGCCTTGGCGTAGAGCCGGCTCAGTTCATTGCCGGCCAATGCGGCGCGCGCCAGTTCGTTGTCTCCAGGCTGGTTCAGGGCCAGGAATTCCTGGCGCAGCGCCGGCGGCATGCAGAGCGAGGCCTGCGCGACGATGCGCGGCACGGCTGGGGAAAAATCGGCCAGAACCGCATCGACGCCGTCGATGCTGGTGCCCGACATGAGACCGATATACAGTGCAGAGCGGGCCATGGACGGTGCCGCCGGACAGCCTTAGCGGCTGGCCAGTTGGACGTGGTCGGCTTGCAGGCTGGCCAGCATGCGGATGTCTTGCTCGTAGCTGCCGACCTGGTCGTTGAAGGCCTGGCGATCGGCGCCTTCCAGCGCACGCGCCACCGGCAGATCGACCGAAAGAGGGTCGACCGGCCTGTCGGCGATGCGGAATTCGTAATGCAGATGCGGGCCCGTGGCCCAGCCGGTGGCGCCGACATAGCCGATGAGCTGGCCTTGCTCGACGGTATCGCCCTTTTTCAGGCCGGGCGCAAAGCGGCTTTGGTGCGCATACAGCGTGGTGATCTTGTTGTAGTGCTTGAGGATGATGACGTTGCCATAGCCGTTTTGCTGGCCGATGAACTCGACCGTGCCGTCGGCGGTGGCGTGTATGGGGGTGCCCCGGGGCGCTGCATAGTCGACGCCCTGGTGGCCCTTCCAGACGCCGTGTATGGGGTGCTTGCGCATGCCGAAGGTGGAGCTGATGCGGGTGAATTGCAGCGCCGTGCGCAGAAATGCGCCTTTCAGGCTGCTGCCGGAGAAATCGTAATAGCCGCCCGCGCCGTTCTTGGGTTTGAACCAGACGGCGGTATAGGTCTTGCCCTGGTTGACGAATTCCATGGCCAGGACCCGCCCCGAGCCGACGTCCTTGCCCGCGTGCGCGTGGGTTTCGTAGATGACGCGGAACTGGTCGCCTTTGCGCAGATCCTGCATGAAGTCGATCTTGCTGGCCATGATGTTGGCCATTTGCTGGGTGATGGCGTCGGGAATGCCGGCGGCGTCTGTGGCCCCGAACAGCGACGATGCGATTTCGCCTTCGCCCATGCGGATTTGCGTATCGGTGGCCTGGCTATGTTCGGCGGCGGTGTAGCCCCCATCGCCCGTTGGCGTGATTTCAAGCCATTTGGAGACGAAGCCGCCGTTGTCCGTCGTGCCGGGCGTATGGTAGTAGCGCAGCCAGGCGAGGTCGCCGTTTTCGTCCAGGGCGGCCTGCACGCTGCGGCCCGGGTATAGTTTGTAGATGGAGCGCGCGTCTTTGTCGTGCACGAGAAAAGGCAGCAGCTTGTCTTCGTGGATGTTCAGGCGCTGCAATACCGCTGCCAGCGTGTCGCCGGGCCGGATCCGGGTTTCGTCGACGAACGGCGCCGAGAACTGCGTCTGAGCGACTCTTGCGGGGAGCAGCGCGGGCAAGGCCAGGCTTTGGTGCGCCTGATACACCGGCGGGGGCGGGGCGCTGGGTTTGACGACAGCCAGCGCGGCGGCGGTGGCGAAAAGCCCGAATGCCATGAACACCAGGCCATTTGTAAAATAGTGGTGTTTGCGGGGACGGGCTTGCGGATTGACGAGGGAGGTTGCGGTAGGTGTCCCTTTTTTAAGCATTGAACTAAAGCCTGTGGGTCGTTTTCTGTTGAAGGACTCGCCTTGAATGATTGCGATCATGATCATTCATGGCGACAGAAGATTGCCCGACCCAGACACTCTGATAAGATTGTGTTGCGTCAAGCCAAGGCACAGCCGTTTGTTTGCACACAGCCGTTTGTCTACAACACAGCTGGCTGTTTACAATTCTGTAACAATCAGTGTGGCCTTAACTCGTAATCCTAACGCAATAGTGCGGGTTTTTCGAGTCTTTTTTGGCTTTTCTACCCATTAAATTCATCTCTTTAGCATAACGGTTTTCATATGTCGCCCTCCGAAGTTGTCATTACGCCTGAAGTTGAAGCCGATTTGCGTGTTGTTAAGCGAGGATGCGACGAATTGCTGGTTGAGTCCGAGTTCGCCCGCAAGCTGGCGCGCAGCCGCGCAACGGGGCAGCCGCTGCGCATCAAGCTGGGGCTGGATCCCACCGCGCCCGACATCCACCTGGGCCATACCGTGGTGCTCAACAAAATGCGGCAGTTGCAAGACCTCGGGCATACCGTCATTTTCCTGATCGGCGACTTTACCTCCATGATCGGCGACCCCAGCGGGCGCAACGTTACGCGGCCGCCGCTTACGGCCGAACAAATCCAGGAAAACGCCAAGACCTATTACGCCCAGGCCAGCCTGGTGCTGGATCCGTCCAAAACCGAAATCCGCTACAACTCCGAATGGTGCGATCCCCTGGGCGCGCGGGGTCTCATCCAACTGGCGTCGCGCTACACCGTGGCGCGCATGATGGAGCGCGACGACTTTACGCGCCGGTTCAAGGGCGGCGTGCCCATTTCGGTGCACGAGTTCCTGTATCCGCTTATGCAGGGCTACGATTCCGTGGCCTTGAAGGCCGACCTCGAACTGGGCGGCACCGATCAAAAATTCAATCTGCTGGTGGGGCGCGAACTGCAAAAAGAATACGGTCAGGAGCCGCAGTGCATCCTGACCATGCCTTTGCTCGAGGGCATCGACGGCGTCGATAAGATGTCCAAGTCCAAGGGCAATTACATCGGCATTTCCGAAACGCCCGACTCCATGTTCGGCAAGATCATGTCGATTTCCGACACGCTGATGTGGCGCTATTACGAACTGCTGTCTTTCCGCTCTATGGACGAGATCGCCTTGCTGCAGAAGCAGGTTCGCGACGGGGCCAACCCGCGTGACACCAAGGTGCTGCTGGCCCAGGAAATCGTCGCCCGCTTCCATTCGCAGCAGGACGCGCACGATGCGCTGGCCCGCTTCGAGGCGCGGTTCCGCGACGGCATCATTCCCGAGGACATGCCCGAGGTGCAGATAGGCGCCGCGCCCATGGGCATACTCAAGGTGCTGCGCGAGGCCGGCCTGGTGGCGTCGGCCTCCGAGGCGCAACGCAACATCGAGCAGCGCGGCGTGCGCATCGACGGCGACCGCATCGAAGACAAAGGCCTGCAGCTGCAGGCCGGCACGTATGTGGTTCAGGTGGGCAAGCGCAAGTTCGCCCGCGTTACGCTCAATGCGTAGCTGCCACTTGCATTCATTGCTTTGTTAACGGACTAGCTTAGGAGGTCTTATGAAGCTTTCCAGCACTTCATTCCAGGATCAGGCGCGCATTCCCGAGCGCAACGCCTTCGGGAAGGTCGACGCGGCATCGCACGTGGCCCTGGCGGGCAATGCCAACCCTCAATTGGCCTGGGCCGACGCGCCCGCGGGCACGCAGTCGTTCGCGCTTATCTGCCACGATCCCGATGTGCCCAGCCGTCCCGACGACGTCAACCAGGAAGGGCGCGAAGTGCCCGCCGACCTGCCCCGTGTGGACTTCTACCACTGGGTGCTCGTCGATATCGCTCCCACGGTTTCCCAGATCGCCGAAGGCGCCTATTCCAACGACGTGACCCCGCGCGGCAAGCCGGGGCCAAGCGCGGCCAACGGCACGCGCCAGGGCATCAATGGCTATACCGCCTGGTTCGCCGGCGACCACGACATGAAGGGCGATTATTTCGGCTACGACGGCCCCTGCCCGCCCTGGAACGACGCCATCCAGCACCGCTATATCTTCACGCTGTATGCGCTGGACATCGCCCGGGTTCCGGTCGATGGCGCCTTCAATGCCGAAGACGTGCTCAAGGCCATTCAAGGCCATGTCCTCGAGCAGTCCTCCATCATGGGCTGGTATACGCTGAACCCCCGGCTGCTGAAAGCCTGATGCCGCCGTTGCGCGCGGGCGTGGCGAGCCCGCGGTCAATATGAGTTTTGCGCATGCTAACTTGAAACGCGCTGCGCGATAGGCCGGATTTCTTGCGAAATTCGGCCTTTTGCATGCTATTGCCGGCCATATCCACGGGCCTGCGCGACATTCGCGGTAAAATGCCGGCTATCTTATCCGCTGTACCAATCTCTAGGAAGCTTCATGTTTGACCGTTCACGCACACTCGACCAAGCCGATCCCGAAGTATGGGCCGCGATCCAAAAGGAAAACGTCCGCCAGGAACAGCATATTGAACTGATCGCCTCGGAAAACTACACCAGCCCCGCCGTCATGCAGGCGCAGGGCACCCAGCTTACCAACAAGTATGCCGAGGGCTATCCGGGCAAGCGCTACTACGGCGGCTGCGAGTACGTGGACGTGGTCGAGCAGTTGGCCATCGACCGCCTGAAGCAGCTATTCGGCGCCGAGGCGGCCAATGTGCAGCCCAATTCGGGCTCGCAGGCCAATCAGGGCGTGTACATGGCGGTGCTCAAGCCGGGCGATACCGTCCTGGGCATGAGCCTGGCCGAAGGCGGCCATCTTACCCACGGCTCGCCGGTCAATGCCTCGGGCAAGCTGTACAACTTCCTGTCCTACGGCCTGAATGCCGACGAAGCCATCGATTACGAGCAGCTCGAACGCCTTACCAAAGAACACAAGCCCAAGCTCATCGTGGGCGGCGCGTCGGCCTACTCGCTGCGCATCGATTTCGAACGCATGGCCAGCATCGCGCACGACAACGGCGCGCTGTTCATGGTGGACATCGCCCACTATGCCGGCCTGGTCGCCGGCGGCGTGTATCCCAACCCCGTGCCGCATGCCGACTTCGTCACTTCCACCACGCACAAGTCGCTGCGCGGTCCGCGCGGTGGCGTCATCATGATGAAGGCCGAATTCGAAAAGGCGGTCAACTCCGCCATTTTCCCCGGCATCCAGGGCGGCCCGCTCATGCACGTCATTGCCGGCAAGGCCGTGGCCTTCAAGGAAGCGCTGGCTCCCGAATTCAAGGCCTACGCCGCCCAGGTCGTCAAGAACGCCGACATGCTGGCGCGCACGCTGGTCGAGCGCGGTTTGCGCATCGTGTCGGGGCGCACCGAAAGCCACGTCATGCTGGTCGACCTGCGGCCCAAAGGCCTTACCGGCAAGGCGGCCGAGGCCGCTCTGGGCCAGGCGCACATCACCGTCAATAAAAACGCCATTCCCAACGACCCGGAAAAGCCCTTCGTGACCAGCGGCATCCGCCTGGGCACGCCGGCCATGACGACGCGCGGCTTCACCGAAGACGACGCCAGGCTCACCGGCCACCTCATTGCCGACGTGCTCGACAATCCCGGCAGCGAGACCGCCATTGCCGACGTACGGGCTCGCGTTCACGAGCTTACGGCGCGTCTGCCAGTCTACCGCTGACACAGGCAACCCTCTGCAAGGGGGGTTGGCAGCCCATATGAAATGCCCATTCTGCAGCAATCCCGATACTCAGGTCATTGACTCCCGGGTCTCCGAAGAGGGCGACGCCATCCGCCGGCGCAGGCGCTGTACCGCCTGCGACCGGCGTTTTACCACCTACGAGCGCGCCGAGCTGGTCATGCCGGCGGTGGTAAAGCGCAACGGCACGCGCGTCGAGTTCGACCAGGGCAAGCTGCACGGAAGCCTGAAGCTGGCGCTGCGCAAGCGCCCGGTCAGCACCGAAGAAGTCGATGCGGCGGTGGCCCGCATCGAGGAAAAGCTGCTGGTCAGCGGGCGGCGCGAAGTCAATTCCGACTACCTTGGCGAGCTGGTCATGGAAGAGCTGCGCAAGCTCGACCAGGTGGCGTATGTGCGTTTTGCCTCGGTCTACAAAAGCTTCGAGGACATCGGCGAATTCGTGAAGGCCATCGACGAAATCACCGTACCGGAAAAACCCAAGGGCAGGCGGGGCTGATCGGTGGGCGTACTTTCTTCTCCCTACCCGGGTTCGGCGGTCGATGAGGACCAGCGCTGGATGCGCCAGGCCATAGCGCTGAGCTACGAATCGCTTTACATTACCGCCCCCAATCCGCGCGTGGCCTGCCTGATCGTCAAGGACGGGAAGCTGCTGGCCTCGGGCGCCACGCAACAGGCAGGCGGCCCCCATGCCGAAGTCATGGCCTTGCGCCAGGCGCAAGAGCGGGGGCTTGATGTGGCGGGGGCCACGTTCTACGTCACGCTGGAGCCTTGCAGCCATTACGGCCGTACGCCGCCTTGCGCCGATGCCCTGGTCAAGGCCAGGCCGGCCCGCGTGGTGGTGGCCATGCAAGACCCAAACCCGCTGGTCGCGGGGCAGGGCATCGCGCGCCTGCGGGCGGCCGGCATCGCGGTGACCACATCGGTATGCGCCGAGCAGGCCCTGGCCGTGAATCCGGGGTTCGTGGCGCGCATGACGCGCGGCACCCCCTGGCTGTGGCTCAAGTCCGCCGCCTCGCTGGACGGGCAGACCGCCTTGCAGAATGGCGTGTCGCAATGGATTACCGGTGCGCCGGCCAGGGCCGACGGCCATCATTGGCGGGCACGCAGCTGCGTGGTGCTTACCGGCTCGGGCACGGTGCGCATCGACAATCCCCAATTGAATGTGCGCGAGGTGGAAACGCCGCGCCCGCCCATCAAGGCCGTCATCGACACCCGCCTCGAAATCGATGCGGACGCGCGTTTGCTGGACGGCACGAAAACCTGGGTGTTCACCTGCAACGACGATGCGGACAAAGCGGCCAGGTTGGCCGACCGCAACGCCGAGGTCATCGTCATGCCCGCCACCGGGAGGGGGCGCGTCGATCTGCAGGCGGTCATGCGCTGGATGGGCCGGCACGACATCAACGAAGTGCATGCCGAGGCGGGCAAGCGAATGGGCGGCGCCCTTCTGGCGTCGGGCTGCGTCGATGAATTGCTGGTTTACCTGGCGCCCATGGTGCTTGGCCCCGGCATGGGCATGTATGGCTTGCCCGCGCTGCACGCGCTGGATCAGGCGTTGCGTTTCGAATTCTTCGAAACCCGCGCAATCGGCGAGGACATACGCTTGCGGGCGCGTGTGGCGGCGCGCTGGCAAGAGTTGCTGCGCTCGGTCGAGGCCGGCTAGTCCCGAACCGTGCCGGATTACGGTTTTCAGTTTTCAGTATTACTGTTGGAAGAGATCGATTATGTTTACAGGAATTGTCGCCGCCGTTGGCGAAATCGTGGATGTATCGCCGCTGCGCAATGGCAGCGAGGATGCCGGCGTGCGCCTTGCCATACAGGCGCCCGATTTTCCCCTGGAGTCCACCAGGCTGGGCGACTCCATCGCCATACAGGGCGCCTGCATGACGGTCGTGGAATTTTCCGGCGACACCTTCAAGGTGGATGTCTCGCGCGAAAGCCTCAATTGCACGACCGGCCTGGATGCCAAGGGCGCGGTCAACCTGGAACACGCCTTGCGGCTGGGCGATTCCCTGGACGGCCACCTGGTTTCCGGCCACGTGGACGGCATGGGCTCTGTTACGCGCTTTGAGCCTGTGGGCGAGTCCTGGGACCTGCGCATCCACATCCCGCGCAACCTTGCCAAATACCTGACCTACAAAGGCTCCATCACAGTCAACGGCGTAAGCCTTACCGTCAACCAAGTGGACGACGATGACAACGGCTGCGAAATCCGCATCAACCTCATCCCTCATACCGTGCAGGTCACGACCCTGAAGAATTTGCAGGCCGGCTCGCCGGTCAACCTGGAAATCGACATGATCGCGCGCTACGTCGAACGCCTGGTGGGGCTGCGGCACATCGATTGAAGGTTTCTCTGCCGGGAGGCTTGCAGAAATACAAAACCCGCCATTTCTGTTAGAATGGCGGACTTCGCTTTGTGTCTTTGCACAAAAGCGGTCAGGACAGGTGGCCGAGTGGTTGAAGGCGCACGCCTGGAAAGCGTGTATACGTGAATAGCGTATCGGGGGTTCGAATCCCCC
This sequence comes from Eoetvoesiella sp., assembly GCF_035555955.1. Taxonomy (NCBI): domain Bacteria; kingdom Pseudomonadati; phylum Pseudomonadota; class Betaproteobacteria; order Burkholderiales; family Alcaligenaceae; genus Eoetvoesiella; species Eoetvoesiella sp. Next base: position 59,265 of record NZ_DATMGA010000033.1, read on the forward strand.
CTTGTCCGCCAGGAACAACATAGAAACCCGCATGTTTAATTACATTGCGGGTTTTTTATTTCCAAGCGCTCAGCGTCACGGAACCAGTCTCCCCGACTGCGGTGCCGCGGTTTCGCCTAGCGCAACTCCGCAACCTTGATCGCGCGCGCCGAGCAGGCTTGCACCAGTTCCGGGTCGTAGCTGGCGAACAGCACGACCCGGTCCCGGGACCAGGTTTTGAACAGTTCGGCCAATACGGCGCAGGCTGGTGAATCGAGCCCGTTGCTGGGGCCGTCCGCGATGACGACGGCTGGGTCGCCCAGGGCGGCGGCCGTCAGGAAGACCTTGCGGCGCATGCCGGTCGACATTTGCTCGAAGCGTTTGTCCAGGTGCGGCTCCAGATCCAGTCGGTACGCCAGATCGAGCACGGCGTCGTCCACCGCCGTGTTCTTTTCCTCAGTCACTCGTTCAAGCAGTTGGCGTCCCGTCAGCATGGGGAACGCCATGCAGTTGTCGGGCACGTAGGCCAGGCGGGCCTTGGCTTGTTGCGGTTCGCGGGCCAATGAATGCCCGTCTATCCAGACGTCCCCTTCATCGGGCGCAAGCGCGCCGGCGATGATGGCCAGCAGGCTGGATTTGCCGGTGCTGTCTTCTTCGCACAGCGCGTAGCACCCGGGCTGGAAGGTTTGGGTCAGCCCCTGGAAGACCGGATGATCGCCGTAGCGCTTGCCAAGATTGTCGATGCGTAACATGCGGGAAGTGTACGCGAATATGTCCGGCGGGGCTGTTGCCTGGCTGCTTATTGCTTGTCGCCCACCGGCGTGAGCACGAAGTCGAAGTGCGAGCGCCAAAGGGTTTCGCCATTTTCGACTTTTTCGAAGGGCGCGACGAGGGTCTGCTTGACGCCGAACACGGTGTCCGAGGTGATGTAGAAGTCGTCGCCGTCGAAGGTATGGGTGACCAGTTTCTGGTAGCCGGGAGCGGTGATGAGGAAGTGCATATGGGCCGGACGATAGGGGTGGCGCCCCAGGGCGGCCAGCATCTGGCCTACGGGGCCGTCGTCGGGAATAGGGTAGGACACGGGCTTGATGCCGATGAAGCTGTACTTGCCGTCCGCTTCGGTGGTGAAGATGCCGCGGTTGTTCCATTTGGGCTGGACGCCGGGCTGCTGCACGTCGTAATAGCCTTCGGCATTGTCCGACCACACGTCGAGCCGCGCGCCTTTAATGGGGTTGCCCTGCAGGTCGAGGATGCGGCCCTCGAACAGACAGCTTTCTCCCTTGCCGTCCAGGGTGATGTTGGCGCCCATGGGGAACTCGGGCGCGCCGTCGACATGGAACGGGCCGAAAACCGTGTTCTCG
>NZ_DATMGA010000034.1:0-55043 GCF_035555955.1 Eoetvoesiella sp.
GCCGCACAGCACCAAGGCATCGGCCTGGCGGCCGGCCATGTCCAGGAAGTCGTGAAACGCGGCCTGGGTGGCGGGAACCTGGGGCCCCAGATGGATATCGGAGGCCAGCCAGACGGTGCCCGGCAACGAAATGTTATTCAACGACCGTGGCTTTTTCGATGACGACGGCTTCTACGGGCACGTCTTGGTGAAAGCCTTTGTTGCCGGTCTTGACGGCCTTGATCTTGTCGACCACGTCGGTGCCTTCAATGACTTTGCCGAAGACGGCATAGCCCCAGCCGTTGGAGGTGGGGGCGGTGAAGTTCAGGAAGTCGTTGTCGGCGACGTTGATGAAGAATTGGGCCGTGGCCGAATGCGGATCGCTGGTGCGGGCCATGGCAAGCGTGTACTTGTCGTTCTTGAGGCCGTTATTGGCTTCGTTCTCGATGGGGTCGTGGGTGGGCTTTTGCTTCATGTCGGCTTCGAAACCGCCGCCCTGGATCATGAAGTTATTGATGACGCGGTGGAAAATGGTGCCGTCGTAAAAGCCTTCCTGCGTGTACTTCAGGAAATTCGCGACGGTTTTGGGCGCTTTTTCTTGATAGAGTTCGATGACCATGTCGCCAAAGTTGGTCTGAAGCTTGACGTGAGGATTTGTGCTCATTGCAGGGTTACCTTGTATGGTGGATGAAGAAGCTGCCTGGGCCGCGCTGCCAAGGCTGAAAACCAGCAGGGCGGCGCAAAGCAGGCCAAGTGTGCGTGCCAATTGGCTCGATACGCGGGATATGAATGAAAGCATGTATGAATTGGGTGTGGATGGCGTTGAAAGGGCGGGCATGGTCTACTTTTGCAGGATGGCTTGGGTTTTTGCGGCCTTGTCGCGCGCGCCGGCTATGCCCAGCGCCGCGGCCCGGTCGAACGACTGCTTGGCCAGCATCAGTTGCACCTCGCCCATATTGGCCTTGGCCGTAGCATAATTGGGGTCGGCGGTAAGCGCCATGCTCAGGGCGTCGCGGGCCATGTCAAGCTTGCCCTGCTTGATGTATTCGGCCGCCAGGTTGTTCCAGGGTTCCGGCAACTCGGGGTACTGCACGGTCATGTTGTGATAGACCGCGATAGCGTCGTCGTGGCGGTTCAGCCCCGCCAGGGCGCGCCCTTTCAGGAACAGCAGTTGGACGTCGGTGCCGATGGCGCCTTCGGCCTCGCGTTGGGCGTCGCGTTTTTCGATGATGTCCAGGGCTTCCTGGTACCTGCCCTGGCTGATCATGCCCGAAATGCGGTCGGTGATTTGCGAAGGTGTAAGCGGTATGGAGGTGTCGGCAGACGGGGCGAGGGCCTCGAGCACGTCGGCCAGGCCCTGCCAGCCGCCATCCTGCTTGGGCGGGTCGTTGAACAGCTTGTCCTGTCCGTAGGCGGCCGGGGCCGCCATGCCGCCAGCCAGCAATGCCAAGGCCAGAAGCGGGCTGAAGAAGTTTCGAAGCACAGGTTTGTACCTTATCTGTAAGAGGTAAAGGGTATCCCCGGAACATGGCCGCATGAATTGCGCATCGGCATGGCGGAGCACGCCGGGAAATTCATTCAGGCAATGGTTAAGTTTAGCCGCACGGCGCTATTTTTTCCGCCCGCTTGCTATACTGATCGACCACCATTTTAGCCTTGGTTCGATTTGGAAAGGGGCCGCCAGGGCCCCGAAGCCAGGCTGGTTTTGGTACAAGATCATGGATACAAAGAGAATTTTCATTGCACATGCTGCACATTTATAACACCTTGTCCCGCACCAAAGAGCCGTTCACGCCGACCGAGCCTGGACGCGTCCGCATGTATGTGTGCGGGATGACGGTTTACGATTTCTGCCATTTGGGCCATGCGCGCATGCTGGTGGGCTTCGACGTCGTGCAGCGCTGGCTGAGGGTGGCGGGCTATCGGGTCAGTTATGTGCGCAATATTACCGACATCGACGACAAAATCATTCGCCGCGCGGTGCAGTCGAACAGCAAGCTCGGCGATGTCACGTCGTTCTTCATCGATGCCATGCACGCGGACGAGCGGGCCTTGAACGTAGAGCCCCCCGATTTCGAACCCCGGGCCACCGAGCACGTAGGCGAAATGCTCGGCATCATCAAGCGGCTGGAAGAAAAAGGCCTGGCCTACCAGTCGGAAGACGGCGACGTCAATTATGCGGTGCGCGGCTTCGAGGGGTACGGCAAGCTGTCGGGCAAGTCGCTGGACGACCTGCGCGCCGGCGAGCGCGTGGCGGTTGCCTCGGGCAAGCGCGATCCGCTGGATTTCGTGCTGTGGAAGGCGGCCAAGGCCGACGAGCCGCCCGAATCCAAATGGGAATCCCCCTATGGCCTGGGCCGGCCCGGCTGGCATATCGAGTGCTCGGCCATGAGCCGATCCCTGTTGGGATTGCCGCTGGATATCCACGGCGGCGGCCCCGACCTTAAATTCCCGCACCACGAAAACGAAATCGCGCAAACCGAAGGGGCGTTCGGCGGAAAGCTGGCCAACGTCTGGATGCACTGCGGCCCGTTGATGGTCGATGCCGACAAAATGTCCAAGTCGCTGGGAAATTTCCGCACCATCCGGGAAACCGTGGCCGTGCCGTCGTCGCTGTCGGCCGATTCCGCCGACTACCAGGCCAATCCGCGCGAAGCCGAGATGCTGCGGTTCTTCATCGTGCGCAACCACTACCGCAGCATTCAGAATTACACCCCCGACAATCTGCGCGACGCGCAGAACGCGTTGGACCGCCTGTACCACACCTTGCACAATGTGCCCGCCGCCCAGGTCGAAATCGATTGGACGCAAGCCGACGCACAGGCTTTTCGCAACGCCATGGACGACGATTTCAATACTCCAGAAGCGGTTGCCGTGCTGTTCGAGCTGTCGTCCCAGGCCAACCGCACGTCGTCGGCGCATACCTCGGGCCTGTTGAAGGCGCTCGGGGGTGTGTTGGGGCTGCTGCAAACCGACCCCGTCCGCTACCTGCAATCTGCCAGCCGCTATCTGGGGCTGGAGGCGCCGGCCGAAAGCCTGTCGGAAGAGGCCATCCTGGCCCTGATCGCCGAGCGGGCCGAAGCCAAGAAGGCGCGCGACTTTGCCCGTGCCGACGGCATCCGCGCCGAATTGCGCGATGCCGGCGTCGAGCTCGAGGACAAGCCGGGCGGTGCAACGCAATGGCGACGGGCGTAGGGGCGGGGTCATGAGCGAAATCATCACCGCCGACGACAAGCCCCATTTCTGGGACGAGGCCTCCGCGCAGCTGATGCGGCGCGACCGCATACTCAAGAAACTCATTCCCCTGCACGCCTCCGAATGTCTGCGTGTTTCGGCCACGCCGTTCATGACGCTGGCCCGCGCCATCATCGGCCAGCAAGTCAGCGTGGCGTCGGCGGAAGCCATGTGGCTGCGGTTTACCGAAAAGTGCGGACGCCGGCCCACGCCCGGAGCGGTGCTGAACGTGCCCGGCGACGAGCTGCGCGCGGCGGGGCTTTCCAAGCGCAAGGTCGAGTACGTCCTGGATCTGGCTTCGCATTTCGCCGAAAAGAAGGTGCGTCCGGCAGCCTGGGCCAATATGGATGACGAGGCCGTCGTGACCGATTTATGCGCTATTCGCGGCATCGGGCGCTGGACGGCCGAAATGTTTCTGATCTTCAGCTTGCGGCGTCCCGATGTTCTGCCGCTGGACGATGTCGGCCTTTTGAAGGCAATTTCGTTACACTACTTCAGCGGTGAACCCGTTTCGCGTTTCGAAGCCCGTGAAGTGGCCCAGGCCTGGGCGCCATGGCGTACGGTGGCCACTTGGTATCTATGGCGCAGCCTGGATACGCTGGCCGGCCGGAACTGACGGCGCGACCCCCATTTTTTGGAAAAACAAGCACTCTTATGCGTAATACCTTCCTCGAATTCGAACAACCGTTGGCCGAGCTTGAAAACAAGATCGAACAACTGCGCTTTGTGCAGGCCGATTCCGCGGTTGATATTTCAGACGAAGTAAGCCGCCTGCAGCAAAAAAGCCAGACCTTGGCCAAGAATATCTACGCCAAGCTCACGCCGTGGCAAACCGCGCTGGTGGCGCGCCATCCGCAGCGGCCATACACACTGGATTACGTACGAGAGATCTTTACCGACTTCCACGAGCTGCATGGCGACCGCATGTATGCCGACGACCTGTCGATCGTGGGCGGCATGGCGCGCTTCAATGGCATGCCGTGCATGGTCATCGGCCACCAAAAGGGGCGCGACACCAAAGAGCGCGCCATGCGCAATTTCGGCATGCCCCGGCCCGAAGGCTATCGCAAGGCTTTGCGCCTGATGCGCCTGGCGGAAAAATTCGGGATGCCGGTGTTTACGTTCGTCGACACCCCGGGAGCCTACCCGGGCGTCGGGGCCGAAGAGCGCGGCCAGTCCGAAGCCATCGGCCACAATCTGTATGCCATGGCCGAGTTGAAGGTGCCCATTATTTCCACCATCATCGGCGAGGGCGGTTCAGGCGGGGCCTTGGCCATCGCGGTGGGCGACGTGGTCATGATGCTGCAGTATTCCACGTATGCCGTCATTTCGCCCGAGGGCTGCGCCTCCATCCTATGGCGCAGCGCCGACAAGGCGCCCGCCGCGGCAGAGGCCCTGGCCATTACCGCGCCGCGGCTCAAAGAACTCGAGCTGATCGACCGCATCGTCAACGAACCGGTCGGCGGCGCGCACCGCGACCCGGTCACCATGGCGCGCCAACTGGGCCGGGCCCTGTCCGACGCATTGCGGCAGGTTTCGGGCATGAGCACCGAGCAGTTGCTTGAACAGCGTCTGCAGCGTTTGATGTCGTATGGCCGATTCCAAGAGGTTCGTGCTTAACCTGTTTTCCGGCCAATGGCCCGGGTCGGCCGAGCTGACCCAGGCCATTGGCCGATCGGTGGCCGCGCTCGAGCGGCCGCCATCCGTTCTGGCGGTCGCGCTCAGCGGCGGGGCCGACTCGGCCATGATGGCGGTGCATGCCGCCATCTACGCCCAGCGGCGCGGCTTGCCCCTGCATTGCCTTCATATCCACCATGGCCTTCAGCCCCTGGCCGACCAATGGCAGGCGCATGCGCACGACCTGGCCCGGCAGTTGTGCGTGCCCTGCCATAGCCTGCGGGTCGAAGTCGGGAGCACGGGGCGTGACGGCATGGAGGCGGCGGCGCGCGAGGCCAGGTATCGCGGGCTGGCCGACCTGGCCGGCGCGGTGGGCGCGCGGCATGTTCTGCTGGCCCATCACCGCAACGATCAGGCCGAAACGGTTTTGCTGAGGCTGCTGCGCGGCGCCGGGCCAACTGGCTTGGCGGCCATGGCGCCCGCTACAGTGCGGGACGGGCTGGTATACCTGCGTCCCTGGCTGGACATCGAGCGCAGCCTTATCCTGCAACAAGCGGAAGGCTTTTGCGAGACGACAGGCTGGCAGGCGGTGCAAGACCCCACCAATGCCGACGATAAATACACCCGGGCGGCGGTGCGCGAACGCCTCGTTCCCGAGCTGGATGCGCGCTGGCCCGGCTGGCGCGGCAATCTTTCGCGCCATGCCCGCTTGAGCGGCGAGTTGGCGCAAGTGCTGGATGAGGTTGCCGGGGAGGATTTCCAGCGGCTGGAGCCGTCTGCCGATGCGCGCAGTTTTTCCCTGAAGGCCTGGCGGGGCCTTTCGCCGGCGCGCCAGGCCCTGGCTTTGCGCTATTGGCTGTCGCTGGCGGGCTTGCGCATGCCGACCGAGGCGCGGCTGAGCGACATGATGCGCCAGTTGCGCGGCTTGCACGCCTTGGGGCACGATCGCCAGATGCGGGTCAAGCACGGCGATGTTTTTGTGTGCTGCCGCAATGGCCGGGTGCAATTGGTCGACGAGCTGCCAGGCCCTAAAACAAGATTCCCTAAAACAGCTAGAATATAACGTTTTGCCTGCCAAATAATGGCAATTTCCCTTTAATGCAGAGTAAAAGATGTCCCTGATCGTTCACAAATACGGCGGCACGTCCATGGGCTCGGTCGAGCGCATCCAGAATGTTGCGCGCCGCGTAGCCAAGTGGCATGCCGCAGGCCACCAGGTAGTCGTGGTTCCGTCCGCCATGTCGGGCGAAACCAACCGTCTTTTGGGCCTGGCCAAAGAAATCAGCGCCCAGCCCGACGGCCGCGAACTGGACATGCTGGCGGCGACTGGCGAACAGGCCAGCAGCGCCTTGCTGGCCATGGCCTTGATGGCGCAGGGCGTTCCCGCGCGCAGCTACACGGGCTGGCAAGTGCCTGTTACGACCGATTCGGCCTACACCAAGGCCCGCATCAAATCCATCGACGACGCGCGCATCCGCACCGATCTCGACCTGGGCCGCGTTGTCATCGTGACCGGCTTCCAGGGCATCGACGAAAACGGCAACATCACCACGCTGGGCCGCGGCGGTTCCGATACCTCGGCCGTTGCCGTGGCCACCGCCATGAAGGCCGATGAATGCCTCATCTACACCGACGTCGACGGCGTCTACACGACCGATCCGCGCGTCGTGCCGGAAGCCCGCCGCATGTCGGTGGTGTCGTTCGAGGAAATGCTCGAAATGGCCTCGCTGGGTTCGAAGGTCCTGCAAATCCGCTCCGTCGAGTTCGCCGGAAAATACCATGTGCCGGTACGCGTGCTGTCCTCGCTTACCGACCCCCTGATACCGCTCGAAGAGGAAATGGTGTCGGGTACTTTAATTACTTTCGAGGAAGACCAAAAAATGGAAGCCGCCGTCGTTTCGGGCATCGCCTTCAGCCGTGACGAAGCCAAAATCACGTTGCTCGCCGTTCCGGACAAGCCGGGCGTCGCCTTTTCGATCCTGGGGCCTGTCGCCGCCGCCAACATCGACGTCGACATGATCGTGCAGAACGTGTCCGTCGAGGGCACGACCGACTTCTCCTTCACGGTCAACCGCAACGACTTCGCCCGCACGCTCGACCTCCTGAAGAGCCAGGTGGGGCCGGCCGTCGGCGCCCGTGAAATCCGCTCCGACGAAAAAGTGTGCAAGGTCTCCATCGTGGGCATCGGCATGCGCAGCCATGTCGGGGTAGCCAGCCTGATGTTCCGCACTCTTAGCGAAGAGGGCATCAACATCCAGATGATCAGCACCAGCGAAATCAAGACGTCGGTGGTTCTGAACGACAAGTACATGGAACTGGCCGTGCGCGCCCTGCACAAGGCGTTCGGCCTCGATCAGGATCCCGCCGAGGCGGCCAAGGCCTGAGCCACCGCGTAAACCGCTCTTTGCGCGCAATATTCTTGTGCTAGAATAGCGGACTTGTTCGGAGACGTGGCCGAGAGGTTGAAGGTACTCCCCTGCTAAGGGAGCATGCGGCTTATACCCGCATCGAGGGTTCGAATCCCTCCGTCTCCGCCAAATGAAATAAAAAAAGCCCTGTTTTTACAGGGCTTTTTTTTGGCTTGCTTGCGCAGGCACTGCTCAGTTAATGATGTAAAGAGCCGCGAGATAGAGGCTCTTCAGCTTCCCGTGTAGCGTCGCGACGGTGGCTCAGGTGATACAAAATCGGCAACACCAGCAAGGTCAGAATGGTAGACGAGATAATGCCTCCGATTACTACCGTGGCCAGTGGACGCTGAACCTCGGCTCCAGTACCTATATTCAGAGCCATTGGCACAAAGCCCAGCGAAGCGACTAGCGCGGTCATCAACACGGGCCGCAGGCGAGTCAGTGCGCCCTGACGGATCGCCGCGTCGAGCGACAGGCCTTCTTCTCTCAAGTCGCGGATAAAAGATAGCATCACCAGCCCATTCAGCACGGCTACCCCCGACAGTGCGATGAATCCCACTGCGGCCGAGATGGATAAAGGAATGCCGCGTATCCAGAGTGCCACAATGCCGCCAGTGAGCGCGAACGGAATACCAGTAAACACCAGTAGGCCATCTTTGATGTTGTTAAACATCATGAAGAGCAAAATGAATACGAGCAGCAGAGCAACAGGCACCACAATCTGCAGGCGTAGCGCGGCCGATTGGAGCTGTTCGAACGTTCCTCCCCATTCGACCCAGTACCCCGCCGGCACTTGCACCTGGCTTTGGACGCGCTCTTGTGCCTGGGCGACGAACGATCCGATGTCGCGTCCACGCACATTGGAGGTGACCACCACTCGGCGTTTGCCGTTCTCGCGGCTGAACTGGTTCGGCCCGGCGGCAGTCTCCAGTGACGCGATCGAGCCAAGAGGAATCTGGTTGATAACACCTCCTGCGCCGGCGGGCAGGGCGATGGGTAATTGTTTGATGGTCTCCACATTGCTACGCAAGTCGTCGGGCAAACGCACGACTATGCTGAAACGCCGATCGCCTTGAAACAACGTTCCGGCCTCACGTCCACCAACGGCTATGGCTACGGCATCTTGTACCGCTTGAAGTGAGAGTCCGTAGCGCGCGGCCCCGGAACGGTCGATGGAAATAGTGAGCACAGGCAGTCCCGTCGTCTGTTCGATATTGACGCCCGATGCGCCCGGTACCTGCTCCAGTACTTGCATAATTTGTGTCGCCGTCGAATTCAATACCTCCATATCATCGCCAAATATCTTGATCGCTACGTCCGAACGCACGCCGGAGATTAGTTCGTTGAAGCGCAATTCGATCGGTTGGGAGAATTCGTAGACGTTGCCGGGCAGTTGGGCGGCCGAGGACTGGACCTGGCCTATCAGCTCGTCTCGAGGTAGGTCGGGGTCGGGCCATTGAGTCTGAGGCTTGAGCATGACGTATCCATCCGAGATATTGGGTGGCATGGCGTCGGAGGCTACTTCCGCCGTCCCGGTGCGGGCGAATATGCGCTCTATTTGGGGAAACTCGGTTAACAGCTTACGCTCGAGTTGCTTTTGCATTTCGACCGATTGGGTCAGGCTGGTGGCGGGCGCCCGCATGGCCTGGACGGCAAAGTCGCCTTCGTTCAGGCTGGGGATGAACTCGCTGCCCATACGTGAGGCGATCAGTCCCGACAGCACAACGGTCACCACGGCAAATGTAAGCACCACAGCCTTGTTGGCCATGGCCAAGCTCAACATGGGTTGATACATCCTCTTGGCCGCTCGAATGAAAATACCCTCTTTTTCGGTGACGCGCTTACCGATGAATAGGGCGACCGCCGCGGGCACGAAGGTAATGGACAGGATCATGGCCCCTAGCAATGCCGTCACCACGGTGAAGGCCATGGGCGTGAACATTTTTCCTTCTACACCGCTCAGGGCGAATATAGGCAGATACACGATCATAATGATGAGCTGCCCGAAAAGCAGCGGCCTGCGTACTTCTTTTGAGGCAGCAAACACCTGGTGCAGCCTTTCGGACAAGACCAACGATCTTCCTAGGCGGGCCTGAGTATGGGCAAGGCGCCGGATGCAGTTTTCGACGATGACTACAGCGCCATCGATGATAATGCCGAAATCCAAGGCGCCCAGACTCATCAGATTGGCGCTGACCTTGCCCGAGACCATACCTGTAAAGGTGAACAACATGGCCAAGGGGATGACCAAGGCAGTCAGCACTGCGGCACGGATATTTCCCAGAAAAAGAAATAGCACCACGATGACCAGAACCGCTCCTTCGAGTAGATTCTTCTGAACCGTGGCAATGGCCTTGTCCACCAGCACAGTGCGGTCGTACACGGTAACCGCGTGCACGCCTTCGGGTAGTGTGCGGTTGATTGACTGCATTTTCTTATCTACGGCATGCGAGACATTGCGGCTGTTTTCCCCCAAGAGCATGAATGCCGTGCCTAGTACTACTTCGCGGCCGCTTTCGGTGGCTGCGCCCGTGCGCAATTCTTTCCCGATATTGACCTGGGCTACATCCTGTATGCGTACCGGCGCGCCCTGAACGTTTGCGATGAGAATCTGGCCGATCTGCTGCATGGACTGCATCTGGCCCGGCACGCGCACCAGCGACTGCTCGCCATGGTGCTCGATGTAGCCAGCTCCGACGTTGCTGTTATTTCGCTCGACGGCGTCGAGCAGGTCTTGCAGGGTGAATCCGTAAGAGCGCAACTTCACCGGATCAGGGGCTATCAGATACTCTTTGGCGTATCCGCCGATCGTGTTGATCTCCGTCACACCAGGCACATTGCGCAATTGAGGTTTGATGATCCAATCCTGGATTTCTCGCAGATCCGTCGACGTATAAGGCGTTCCGTCCGGTTTCAGTGCACCTTCTTCCGCCTCCACCGTCCAGAAGTAGATCTCTCCCAGTCCTGTGGAGATTGGGCCCAATGTGGGCGTGATGCCAGCGGGAAGTTGATCTTTGGCGCCTTGTAGCCGTTCGTTCACCAGTTGGCGGGCAAAATAGATGTCCGTACCTTCTTCGAAGATCACGGTGATTTGGGAGAGTCCATAGCGCGATAGCGATCGGGTCTGTTTCAGCTTCGGGATTCCGGCCATGACGGTTTCGAGCGGATAAGTGACACGTTGCTCGACTTCCAGAGGAGAGTAGCCTGAGGCAGCAGAGTTGATTTGTACCTGCACGTTGGTAATGTCGGGCACGGCGTCGATGGGAAGGCGCTGGTAGTTGAAGGTACCCAGTGCGGCCATTCCCAGCACTGCCAATATGACTAGCCATCGTTGTTCGATGGAAAAGCGAATAATGCGTTCAAACACGATTCTTCCTTTTTTCAGTGGCTATGCGAGGCGCTACTCTTGCCTAACTCGGATTTGATGACAAAACTGTTGTTTGTGGCGTAGCGTGCACCCGCCTCCAGCCCCTGGAGTACCTCCACAGCTTTGGCATCGCGTCGGCCCGTGATCACGGGCTGGGCAACAAACCCGCTCCCGCGTCTGACGAACACGACGGTTTCTTTCTCCAGGGAATGGATAGCCGCAGGCTCGATGGCTACCGGGACATTCATCTCCGGGGAAAAAACCTGAACATTGACGAAGAGGCCCGGTCTCCAGGCTCCATCGGGGTTGCTCAGGGTGATCCGAGCGGTGGCGGCCCGGTTCTGTTGGCCCAGCAAGGAGCTGACGTAGGAAACAGTTCCCTCCGTCTGTGAGTCAAAGGCGGTAACGCTTACGGTTGCATTGCTGCCCACGCGTACGGCACCCAGCGCTTCGGCTGGAACGATAATGTCCACCCATACTGTTGAAAGATCAGAAATTTTGAAGATGGGCGCATCGGCGGCGACAGTTTCTCCAAGTGCAAGGCTTTTTTCGACAATCATGCCGTCAAAAGGCGCCCGCACTTCAAGACGGTTGAAACTCCCCGGTTTGCCGGCGTCCGCTCCCAGTGCCTGAAGTTGTTCGAGGGCATCGGCAACAGCAATTTGCGTTTCTTCCAACTGCTGGCGAGCCTGAAGGTAGTCCTGCTTGGCGGAAATTTTTTCTTTCCATAACAGCCGCTCGCGATCATACGTAGTGCGAGCCAGGGCCATACGTCTTCGCGCCGCCGTCAGGGTGCTGCGCCGCTCCGATAATTCCGGGCTCGCTATCACAGCCAATACGTCGCCTTGTCTGACCTCTTGACCCAGCTTCCCCTCTACCGCCTGGACGACACCGGACAAACGCGGCACCAACTGCGCAGTGCGGTTTGCGTTAAAGACAATCTCGCCTGGCAGTTGAATCGCATCCCGAATGCGTGCAGGACCCGCCGTAGCCATCGTGATTTCTGCTGCGTCGATTTGTGCGTCGGTGAAGGCTGCTTCGCGTTCGTGCTGTTCTTTATCCTCATGTGTTTCTTCACCTTCGTCAGCATGTCCGAACGTTGCAGCTTCGGATTCCTTGGATTTCGAGGTCTGATTTGGCTCATCATGCCCGGATCCCGCGCTTTCTGAGGCGTTGCCCTTAAGAATCAAGGTGCCCAGCAGTGCACCGACGAGGATGATGATGGCGATCAGAACAGACTGCCTGGTAGGGAGATTCCGGGCTGTCTTATTTGGTGTGTTTTTCATAATGAATTCCGTCCGAGAATACGATCTATCTGTGCAAGCGCTTGATAGGCGTCCGACAATGCCGAAAGATGTCGGGCGCGAGCCTGAAACAAGGTTCGCTGTGCATCCAGCACTTCAATAAAGCTGAACTTTCCGGCCTCGAATCCCCTTCGGGCTCGTTCGAATGCCAAGTTGGCACTGGGCATGATCTGGGATTCGAGACGTAGTGCGGAATTCTTGGCGATGTCGAACTCACTGGCTGTTTGCTGCAGTTGCACTTGCAGGCGAGTCTTCAAATCCAGATACTCGTCCCGGGTCTTATATGCGAGCATTGAGGCTTCATAGATGTTTCCCTGGTTTCGGTCGAAAAAGGGCAGGGGAATCGACACGCCCAACATCACCTGATTGCGCCCTAGTTCGTTGTTTCGAATAACTCCGGCGCTGACCTCGATGTTGGGATAGCGTTTGCTGCGTTCTACTTGGATTTGAGCTCGGCTTCGCTCCAGTTCAAGCCGAGCGGCTTGTACAGCAGGGGATTTTTCCAACGCGGTACTCAGATCGTCCAGAATGGGACGATCCAATGGCGTTGAAATTTTTGCATCGACTTTTGTAAATTGCGGTGACGGGTTGCCCCACAACATGGATAGACTGCGGCGCGCCGACTCCAGCGAATTAGCCGCCAAGGCCGCTTCCAGTTCGGCATTGGCCACAGCAACCTGCGCCTTGTCCGCGTCAAGCGGCGGTACTTTGCCTGCCTCGACCCGCTTGTCGGCAATGCGGTAAGCATCGCGGGCAATCTTCACTGTCCTTGTTGATAGCGCTACTCTTTCCTGGGCGATCAATACGTCGAAAAAGGCAACCATAGTCTGCGCTCGGACGTCCGCATGGATCTGTTCCTTCTTTTGATGGATTCTGTCGCGAGCGAGTTTGGCTTCGGCTATGCGCGCGTCGCGCTTGCCTCCCAACTCTATGGGAAGGCTCAGTGTCGTTGTGGTGCTGCGTGTAGCCCTGCGGGAGGTATCCTCCAGTTCGACGCTTAGTATCGGGTTCGGCCTTGTTTGCGCCTGAAGGACGAGACCTTCCGAAGAGCTTGCAGCGTAACGAGCGGAAGAGAGTGAATAGTTGGTGTTCAGGACAAGCTTTAGGGCTTCGTCTAGAGTCAAGGATGTGACTGGCTCGAGCCGTATCGTCGGAACTGCTGCTTGATCGGAAGGCAGGGGCTGGGCCGATGCCAAGCCCCACATAGCCAGGGCGGCTCCGATTAGTATTGATGCACTGCGCATGGAATTGCTCCAAGATTGCCTATTGGCGTGTTTGAGTCTTGGGCAGTGCCGAGAGAACGCAGCAACGATGCCGCCTATGAACGCAAATAGCGTAAGCGGTTCGGTGCTAATGAGATGTCATGTTGCTCATCCCGGCCACTGCAGCGGTGGCGGAACGACGCGGATGGAAGATTTATTGCGTCGCGCCGCTTAGGCTGACGCTATCCATTTAGGCCGTTCGGGCCTGTCGACGACAGCCTGTGGAACGAACTGCCGTTTGTAGATCGGGGAAATGGAGGATGATGAAAAAGAGAGAGTACACAGGGGAAAGCTGTCAACGATGGACAATGCATGCAGCCCGCAAAAACTATCTTCATGGTGAGCGCTTTCGGCGCCGGCGATATCGTTGCTGTTGTCCGTGACCTGGGTTTCTTGAGCCTCGGAGCAGGGATGCAGGCAGGCTTCGTGCGTTTGAACTACATACATGCTCACTATCCCCCAGGAAGCCTGGAGCGGCATAAGCACAAGAAGAAGGAGGAGCACGATCTTTTTCATTCAGGGGCGGATTATATACGATGACCCAATAGCGCCTGGACTTATCCGCCAAAATTGGCGGTCCGGGATACTCACGTCCGCAACAGCCTTAATCCATTGCTGACCACCAACAGACTCGCACCGACATCGGCGAACACCGCCATCCACATGGTGCCCAGACCGATCAAAGTGAGCACCAGGAACACCACCTTGATACCCAATGCCAGACTGATGTTCTGGATCAGTGCCGAGCGTGTGGCTTGAGATAGGCGGATGAAGGTCGGAATTTTGCGCAGATCGTCGTCCATCAAAGCGACGTCGGCTGTCTCGATGGCGGTGTCGGTGCCCATCGCGCCCATGGCAAAGCCGATACTGGCGCGGGCGAGCGCTGGTGCGTCGTTGATACCGTCGCCGACCATGCCCGCTGCCCCTTTGGCCTCGAGTCCTTCCACAGCCTTCAGCTTGTCCTCGGGCAACAGGTTCCCGTGAACTTGGTCGATGCCGACTTCCCGGGCGATGGTTTCAGCAGCATGCGAGTTGTCGCCGGTCAACATCACGGTTTTGACACCTAGCTGATGCAAATCGGCGATCGCCGCGCGGCTGCTGTCCTTCACGGTATCGGCGACCGAGAACAGGGCCTGTACCTGCTTTTCATCAATCAGTGCCACCACGGTCTTGCCTTGGTGTTCCAGCTGATCTAGACGTACTTCGAGCGATGCGGAACAGCGGCCCAGTTCATGGATCAGACGATGGTTACCTAGCCAATATGGCTTGCCATCGATCATTCCGCGTACGCCTCGACCGGCAAGTGCCTGGAATGCATCAACCGGCTCCGGTGCACCCGCTTCGTCACCGGCCGCTCGGGCAATGGCTTGCGACACTGGGTGGTCGGAGCGGGAGGCAAGGCTGGCTGCCAGTTGTCGGCAGCGTTTCGCATCTATGCCCGCTTGCGGCTCGAAATCGGTCTGTTGCGGTTTGCCGTGGGTAATAGTTCCGGTCTTGTCGAGCGCCAGCCACGCCAGCTTGCGGCCTTCTTCCAGATAGGTACCGCCCTTGATAAGGATGCCGTGGCGGGCGGCGGCGGCCAATCCGCTGACGATGGTCACCGGGGTCGAGATTACCAATGCGCATGGGCAGGCAATCACCAGCAGCACTAGGGCTTTGTAGATCCAGGCGTGCCAGGCGTCACCCATCAACAACGGCGGCAGCACGGCAACGGCGAGCGCCAAAGCGAATACGATCGGTGTATAGACTCGGGCAAACCGATCAATGAACCGTTGCGTTGGAGCTTTCGCGCCCTGTGCTTCTTCGACCGCGTGGATAATGCGGGCAAGGGTGGTGTTGCCGGCCGCCGCCGTGACCCGGTACTCGAAGGATCCGGATTCGTTGATTGTGGCGGCGAAGACCCTATCGCCTTCGGCCTTATCCACTGGCAGACTCTCGCCGGTGATCGGCGCCTGATTCACGCTGGAACTGCCCCGGATAATTTCGCCGTCCAGAGCAATGCGTTCGCCGGGCTTGACTCGAATCAGGCTGCCCACTGCCACAGTGTTGGCCGCGATCTCCAACCAGGAACCGTCCGCTTGCTGCACAGTGGCGGTCTCCGGAGCCAGTTTCATCAACGCTTCGATTGCGTTGCGCGCCCGGTCAAGTGATTTGGATTCGATCAACTCGGCGACGGTAAACAGTACCATCACCATCGCCGCTTCCGGCCACTGCCCTAGCGCCAGGGCACCGGTCACGGCGATGCTCATCAGGGCGTTGATGTTCAGATTGCCATTACGGATGGCTAACCACCCCTTCTTGTAGGTTGTCAGGCCTGAGAAAGCCACAGCCAGGATGCCGAGAACTGCCGCCAGCCCCATCGGCAGGCCCATCCAGATCACCGTTTCCGATGCGATCGCGAAGACACCCGCCAGGGCCAATGGCCACCAAGGCTTGGTTGGCTCCTCGGTAGCGGTGAGCCGGCCGTCGGCATTCGGCAGTTCGGGTTGGAGGCCGAGAGAGCGTATCGCCTCCAGAATCAATTCGAGCGTGCCGGGGGTGTGTGCGACGGTCAGCACACGTTGCATCAGATTGAATTCCATGTGCTTGACTGCCGCTATGCCGTCTAGTTTTTTGCGGATCATCGCTTCTTCGGTGGGACAGTCCATTTGCATGATGCGCATTGAGGTTAGGATGCCTTCCGCCACCACTTGCGGTGCGGTCAAACCACCTGCTGCCATGGGAGCCGGGGTACAGCAATCATCACCAGCATGCTTATGACCGTGTCCATGGTCGTGGAGATGCTCGGCATGGCCATCCCAGCGCTCGGGTTTCTTGTTGTGATCGTGGTCGCGACAGCCAGCCATGGCGGAACTCCTTGTTTCGTCGTATGCTTGATATTCAACACCCTGTAGCCACTATAGGGTCAAGTAAAAGAGAGGATACAGATGAAAATCGGTGAATTGGCCAGCCAGGCCGGCTGTCTGGTCGAGACAGTGCGCTACTACGAGCGTGAGGGCCTTCTGCCCGCCGCCGTGCGCGATGAAGCCAACAACTATCGGCGCTACGAACATAGCCATTTGGAGCGGCTGACGTTCATCCGTCGCTGCCGGGCTCTGGATATGACGCATGACGAGATTCGTGCGCTGTTGCAGGCTCGCGCCGAACCCGACGCCAGTTGCGAGTCGATCAATGAGTTGATCGATGCTCATCTTGAGCATGTTCAGGCGCGAGTGGCGGAATTAAAGGCGTTGGAGGCCCAACTGACGGCACTGCGCCGCCAATGCCACGCGGCCAGGGCGACACGCGATTGCGGTATTCTGCGTGAGCTCGAACATCCCGGCGACGCCGCGTGGCGTAGTCCATCTGCATCGCCTAGCCATGTCGCCGGCAGCCACTGCAGGGCGGAAGCCCACTCTGTCTGCCGGTAGTCTTTCACTATTTCTGCTGCAGCGGGGTTGAAGCTGCATGTGTCGCAGTATTGCAAAATGTAGATTTCCTGCATTACACTTTCGTATCCTTGAAGCCGCGCCAATGTTGGTTGTTCTTCGGTCGCGGCGGGCCTTGCAGCACATGTCCGCGCCACCTTGGCGCGCCACCGACTCCATGAAGGAGATCCATCGTTGACCAACGAGACTGACAGCCGGCCACGGCGTCATGCAGCCGGGCAGGGCGCAGTGGCACACGCACGTGTGCTGGTGGTCGATGACGTGCCCGAGAACCGCGAGCTTCTGGTGCGCCGGCTGGCCCGGCTGGGCGTCACCCAGACCGACGAAGCCGTGAACGGGCAGCAGGCGCTGGAAAAACTCGACGCGGGGCATTTCGACCTGGTTCTGCTGGACATCATGATGCCCATCATGACCGGCTACGAGGTATTGCAGCGGCTCAATGCGCAAGGCCGCATACAGGATCTTCCGGTTATCGTCATCTCGGCGCTCAGCGAGGTCGACGACATCGCGAACTGCATCAAGGAAGGCGCCGAGGATTTTCTGCTCAAGCCCTTCAACAGCACGCTGCTGCGCGCGCGCATTCTTTCCAGCCTCGAAAAGAAGTTCCTGCGCGACCACACGCGCCAGGAGCTGCAGCGCAAGCAGGCGGAGCTGGCGGTCGCGCGCACCCTGCAGCTGGCCCTGGTGCCGCCGCCGGCAAGCCGGGAAACCGCCTTTGGCGAATTGTCCATAGACCTGGTGCTGGATCCGGCCAAGGAAGTGGGGGGCGATCTGGTCGATCACTTCGCCCTGGGAGAACACCTGCACGTGCTGATACTCGGCGACGTATCGGACAAGGGCGCCGGAGCGGCGCTGGTCATGGCGCGCACCTGCGCCTTGTTCCGCGGCCTGGCTGGGCGCCACGATGCGCTGCAGCTGTTTGCCGAGCCCGAGCTCGCCATGGCCGAGGTCAATGAAGTGCTCGCCTTCAACAACCCCAGCTGCATCTTCGTGACGCTGATGCTGGCCACGCTGGACACTTCCACCGGGCGGCTGTGCTACGTGCGGGCCGGCCATGTACCGTCCTTCCTGCGCCATGCCGACGGAGGCCTGCAGCGGCTGGAGCATGCCGGGGGCGTGCCTTTCGGCGTGCTCGAAGGTGCGGTTTACGCCAGCGACAGCGTTGTCCTGCAAGCCGGCGACTGCCTGCTGTCATTGACCGACGGCGTCACCGAAGCCGTCGCGGACGATGGCACCATGTTCGGCGATGGGCGCGTGGCGGACTGGTTGGCCGACGCCATGCAGGAAGCGCCCACGGTCGCGGGGCTGCTGGCGACGGTGCGGGAGTTCGAAGGGGGGGCTCCTCCTTCCGACGACGTGGCGATCATGCTGGTGCAGTGGGGCCGGTCGGCCGAGGCGCCGCAATCGGGGCAATTACAATGGGAATACTCACTCGATCCCGCTCCGCAAGCGGTGTCCGAGCTGGTGGATCAATTGCTCGAGCGGCTGCCCGAGCATGGTGTCGAGGCGCGGGTGGCGCATCATGTCGCGCTGGCGCTGGACGAGCTCTTGACCAACCTCAGCAGCCACGCGGGCGCCGATCACTGCCGTGTGAAGGTAGAAATCACTCCCGAACGGGTCTCTCTGGTCATCGAAGACCAGGCGCGGCCCTTCGATCCGCGCCAGCTGGAGTCGCCCGATACGACCGCCGGCGTGGAAGAGCGGCCCATCGGCGGGCTGGGCGTTTACTTGACGCTGAGCCTCGCCCAGGGCTTCGATTATTGCAGCGAGGAGGAACGCAACCTGACCATGCTATGGTTTGCGCGCGGGCCGTCTCCTTCTCCTGAAAACACGGTTACAAACGATAGGTGAACAACATGGAATTGCAGGAAGAGAAGGTACAGGAAGTCATGGTGCTTGCGCCCAAGGGGCGGCTGGACAGCGCGACCAGCCCTTTGCTGGGCGGGCGGCTGGAAGTGCTGGCTGCCGTGCCGCAGGCCAGGCTCATCCTCGATCTGTCCTGGGTCGATTTCGTTTCCAGCGCCGGCCTGCGCGTCATCCTGGCCGCCGCCAAGCAGCTTCGCAGCGCAAGCGGCCGGCTGGTGGTGTGCTCGGTGCAGCCGCCGGTGCAAGAGGTGCTCGACATATCGGGTTTTACCGCTCTGTTGACGATACGCGCCGGCCGTGAAGACGCGCTGGGAGAGCTGGCGTCATGAGCGGTAACCCCCCGGGGACCAATGGCACCTATGCCACCAACGAGCAGGCGCGCGAGCTGCTCGAGGTGGCGCCGATATCGGTGGTCATCCTTACCGAAGACGGCAAGTACCTGTATCGCAATCCGGCTCATGACGCCATTTACCGCTACGATCCCGACCGCATGCCGAGCCGGAGCACCGAGATGTGGGTGGACCCTTCCGAGCGCGCGCGGCTGCTCGAGATCTTCCGGCGCACCGGCGTGATGCGCAATGCAGAGGTCCAGCACCGCCGCGCCAACGGCGAGGTATTCTGGGGCCTCATGACCTGGCAGCGTCTGGAGTACAGCGGCCAGCCGGCTCTGGCGGGCTGGATCTACGAGATCACCGAGCGCAAGCTGGCCGAGCAGGCCATGGAGCAGGCGCGCATTGCGGCGGAACAGGCCAACCAGATCAAGTCGGAGTTCCTGGCCAACATGAGCCACGAGCTGCGCACGCCTCTGAACGCCATCATCGGTTATGCCCAGATCCTCCAGGAAGACGCCGAGGACGACGGGCAGGATCAGTTCGTTCCCGACCTGCGCAAAATAGAAAGCGCCGGCAAGCATCTGCTGGGCCTGATCAACGGCATCCTGGATCTGTCCAAGATCGAAGCCGGGCGCATGGAAGTCTACCTCGAACCCATGGACGTGGCGGGCCTGGCCGAGGAAGTGCGCACGCTTACGGCGCCCCTGGCCAAGAACAACGAAAACGTGGTCGAGATAGAGGTGGCCGACGACGTGGGCACCATGCAGACCGACATCACCAAGCTTAAGCAGTCGCTGCTCAATCTGGTCAGCAACGCCTGCAAGTTCACCAAGCAGGGGAAGGTATCCCTGAAGGTGGACACCACCGATATCGAAGGCCATCCCGCGGTGCGTTTCAGGGTCCGCGACACCGGCATAGGCATGACGCCCGAGCAGCAGGCCAAGTTGTTCCAGCCCTTTACGCAAGCCGATTCGTCCACCACGCGCCAATATGGCGGAACGGGGCTGGGCCTGGCGATCACCAAGCGGCTGTGCGAGTTGCTGGGCGGAAGCGTGACGGTGTCGTCCGCTATCGGCGAGGGCAGCTGCTTTACCATCGTGCTGCCGCGCCAGGCCAGCAAGGAACCGGTTCAAGTGGAGGCCGCTGCTCCGCACGGCCCCAGCGGCGCTCCCACCTTGCTGCTGATCGACGACGATCCGCATGTGCACGACGTGATGGGCGCCATGCTCAGCCGCGACGGCTATCGGGTGGAGCATGTGTCGGGCGGGCCGGGCGCGGTGGACGCGGTGCGGCGTGTGAAGCCGCTGGCCATTCTGCTGGACGTCATGATGCCGCAAGTGGATGGCTGGTCGGTGCTGAATACCCTGAAGGGCGATCCGGAACTGGCGGCCATCCCCGTGATCATTGTTTCCATGCTGGACGACCGGCCGCTGGGATTGTCGCTGGGCGCGGCCGAATTCCTGACCAAGCCCATAGACCGCGCCACGCTGGCCGCGACCGTCCGGCGCTTCGCCGGCCCGGCCGGACCCGAAGCCGAGGAGGGCAAGCGCTGATGAGCCGTATTTTGCTGGTGGAAGACAACCCCGAGAACCGCGACATGCTGTCGCGGCGTCTGCTCAAACGAGGATTCGAACTGGTCTATGCCGAGGATGGTGCACAGGCCGTCGAGTCCGCGCGCAACGAGCATCCCGATCTCATCCTCATGGATCTGAACCTGCCGGTCATGGATGGCTGGGAGGCCACCCGCCGCATCAAGGCCGACCCGGCCACGGCGGCGATACCCGTCATTGCGCTCACGGCCCATGCCATGGCGGGCGACAGCCAGACTGCGCTGGCGGCGGGCTGCAACGACTACGACACCAAGCCGGTGGACTTGCCGCGGCTGCTGGAGAAAATGCGGCCGCTGCTGCCGGACGGCTTGCCGGAATCCCGGCGGCCGCGCGACGGGGCGTGACGCGGGCGGCCGGTTCCGATCCAGCCATGGCGCAGGCAGACAGTGGAACTCTGCTTCCGCTTGCCCTGCGCGTAGAGGCGGCGACTGTCCGGCTCGAAGTCCAGGGCTGCGATCTGCCTCCTCAGGCATGTCGTGTGTGGCTGTTGCCGCTGGTTGCCGACGACAAGGTTTCAGATGCCGTGCTGCCGTTGCTGGCCGACGACGAGCGCACCAAGGCAAACGCCTATCGTGTGCCGTTCGCGCGCCATCGGTTCGTGCAGACCCGTGGCGCGCTGAGGCTGCTGCTGGGGCGTTGCCTGCATGTGCCCGCGGCAAGCCTGCGTTTTGATTACGGAGAATTCGGCAAACCGGTGCTGGCGCAAGGCGAAGCCTGGCACTTCAATGTGGCGCATTCCGGCGACTATGCCTTGCTGGCGATTGCCGACGGCCGGGAGGTGGGCGTCGATATCGAGCGGCACCGCAGCTTGCCCGATCTGGCTGCCCTGGCGGGCACGGTGTTTTCGCTCGACGAAGCGGCGGCCTGGCACAGCTTGCCCGAGGCCGAGCGCGTGCCGGGTTTCTTTGCCGCCTGGTCCGCCAAAGAGGCGGTCGCCAAGGCAACAGGGCGGGGTTTGGGTTTGGGGCTGGAAAAGCTGGAAGTGGGCGTGCCCGCCAGCGGCGAGTCGTTCGCCCCTCGATCGGTGCGGGTCGGCGCATCGGCGGCGTGCCGGCTTTTCACGCTGCCGGCGCCGGCGGGATATGCCGCCGCGCTGGCCTTGCGCGTAGCGCCGGGCTGACCGCCTGCGCGGGCTTTCAGCGCCGGCAGGCGCGGGTCACGGCCTGCCGCTTGGCGCAAGGATGCCGGCGATGGCCAGGGCCACGGCCGGCGCCGTGTCGGGGGCGAGGATGGTGACGTGATCGCCCTCGACGGCATGAGTGTCTATGGCCGCATGGGTGAAGGCCCCCCAGCCCAGATCTTCCATCTCCAGCCGGCGGTTCTCGTGCTCTCCCAGATCGGAAGTCTTCGGCGCGGCGGCGCGGATCACCGCCAGCGGCAGTTCCTGCTCGGGGGCAGGAGCCGGCGCATAGGCCAGGTAGGCGCGATACTGCGCCAGGCTGCTGCGGTGGGCCCGTTCCAGCCATGCTGCATTGGCGGCTGGCGGCAGCAGGCGCGCGGCATGCAGCCGCTGCGCCGCCACTGCGCAGCGCTCCCCGGCCGGCACGGCAAGCAGCTCGTCGAAGCCGAGCACTGGCTCGATGTTCTGAAAACGCGCGCGCACTTCGGCCATGCGCACGAGCCATTGAGCGTGGGCACGGTCGGGATCGGGGTCGAGGATGGAAATCCGTTCGAGCGGAGCCGGCGTATCGATGATGACCACGCGTTCGGGCGGCGTGCCGCGGCCGTGCAGTTGACGCGCCATTTCGAATGCGATCAGGCCGCCCAGCGAATAGCCGCCTATCCATCGCGGCCGCGCCATGCCGCGCTCGGCCAGCGCCTGCAAGTTGGCCTGGGCCATGGCTTCGATGCTGGCCAGGGGCTCTTGCCCCGGCTCCAGTCCTTCGGCCTGGATGGCCCAGAAGGGTATTGTGGCCGGCATGGCCTGGGCCAGGTCGAGGAATACGCTGACGTCTCCGGCCACCGGGTGCACGCACACGAAGGGTTCCGGCTGCTGTCCGTGCGCCGCAGTCGCGCCCGTTCCGCTCATGGGCACAATAGGCGTCCAGCGCTGCCCCGATTCGATGGCCTGGGCAAGCGCGGTGACCGAGCGGTGTTCCAGCAGCAGTGAAATAGGCACCGGCCGGCCCAGCGATTGCTCAAGTTTTGCGGCAAGGCGCAGCAGGTCCAGGGAGTTCACGCCCAGGCGCCAGAAGTCGGCGTCCAGGTCGATGGCGCAATCGGAGCCCTCCCGGGAAATATCGGCCAGGGCGCCGGCAATGGCGGCTTCCAGCGTGCTGCGCGGCCGGGTGGAGAACCGAAGGGGCGGGGCAGGAAGGGGACTCGGGCCGGCGGCGGGTTCGCGCGATGCCGGGCGGGGCAGGTCGGCAATGCAGCCTTGCGCAGCTTCGGGCAAGGCGCACAGTATGCCGGCCAGAGCCCGCAGCACGGCATCGCCGTCTTCCAGCACGCGGCCATCGTCCGGCTGCACCAGGGACAGGGCGATCGAATCGCCAGGCATGGCGATGAACGTGAGGTCGTATGCGGTTTTCAGGCGGGAATGCACGCTTTCGACCATGAGGCCTTCGGCGCCGTCCCAGGCGCTGGTGCCGGACATCAGGTTCTCGACCACCACCAGGGTGTCGAACAGTGCGCCGCTGCGCATTCCCGCTGCGGCCGCGACCGCCGTCGGAGAAAGGTGGGCGTGGTCCTGCAGATCGCCCAATTGCGTTTGCATCGCCGCCAGGCGTTCGGCGGGATTGTCGTGCGCCTCCAGACGCAGGCGCACCGGCAGGTTATTGATGAACAGCCCGATGATGCGATCGACTTCCGGCAATCCGGCGGGGCGTCCCGAGACGGTGGTGCCGAACACCACGTCGCTGCACCCCAGCCGCGCGCTCAGCCAGACGCCCCAGGTGAAATGCAGGATGGCGGCGAGCGTCAGGCCGCGCCGCCGCGCGAAGGCCGTCAGTGCCCGGCTGCTTGCGCGGTCCAAGCTGTGGCGTGCTGTCTTGAAGGTCGTGGCGGGGCCTGTGGCTGGAGCGAACAGCCGGCGCTGCGGCGGCAGCTTGTGCAGCAACTCGGCGAAGTAGCGCTGGCTGCGGGCCTGGTCCGCCTGGGCCAGCCAGGCAATGTAGGCCCGATACGGCACCGGCTCGTCGAACAAGGGCGGGCGGCTGCGATAGGTCTGGTAGGCGGCCCGCACTTCGCGCTCCAGCCGCGACAGGCACCAGCCGTCCACCAGCAGGTGATGGAAGCTGGAGACGAAATAGGCTTCGTCCGGCGCCGCCTGGATTAGAGTGAGCCGCAGCAGCGGCGCATGTTCGAGGTCGAAGCCGCGGGCGCGGTCGTCGGCCAGGAAGGCTTCGAGGCGGGCCGGGTCGAAGGCCGGCCAGGTCTCGGTCGTGAAAGGCAGGGGCACGCTGCGATGCACGGCCTGCAGCGGCCGCGTCAGGCCGCGCCAATGAAACGAGGTGCGCAATACGTCGTGCCGTTCCAGCACGGTTGTCCATGCGTGGCGGAATGCTTCGTGGTCGAGCCGGCCCCGGATGCGCACGCAGCTTTGCTCGAAGTTGACGAGCGAGCCCGTCGCGGCGAGCGTGTGCACCAGCATGGCTTCCTGCATCGGCGACAGGGGATAGATGTCCAGGATGTCGGGTGCGGTGTTTATGATCTGGTCGAGCTCCGCCGCCGACAGGCCGGCCAGGGGGAAATCCGCTGGGGTATGCAGCGCGCGCACGCCCTCGCCGGGCAGGCGGGCCATGACGCGCAGGGCCTGCGCGGCCCGCTCGAGCAGTTGCTCGGCGCCGCCGGCCGGCTCCGTGCCGGCCCATGCCAGGCGCAATTGCCCGTCCACGGTATCCGCCAGCAGCATGCCTTGCACTGCGGGGCTGAATGACGGAAGCGAGTGCATGCGCAGCGTGGCCGGTCCGGCCAAGCCGGGGAGCCAGGCCAGGCCCAGCGCGGGAGCGGGAAGGTCGAAGGTCTGCCTCAGCGTCCGGTATGCGGGAGCCATGGCCTGCACGGCCTGGCGGGCGAGCTTGATGGCGGACAGCCTTTCGGGCATTGGCAGTGTGCCGGCGGGCGCCAGCAGCGGCAGGACATTGTCCAGGTTGCCGGGCAGTGTGTCGGTACGGGGCGCGCCGGCGGGCAATTGACGCTGTCCGTCCAGGACCTCGATAAGCACGGTGCCGGTTCCGTGCGCAGGCGGCAGCGCCGCGCTGAAGGCCGAAGCGAGTATGTCCAGCGGTGAGACGGACAGCTGCCGCGCGGCGTGGTGCAGCGAAGCGTCCGCCGCTTCCCTGGGCAGCCGGTATTCGGCCACGATGCGTGGTTCCTGAGCGGGCGGGCTTGCCGGCGTCGCCGCGGCGCGCATGGCCGAGCTTTCCAGGAATGCAAACCCTTCGCCCGCCGCTTGTTGATTGGCGTAGTTCTCGAGCCATTCGAGCCAGTCGCCATAGGCTGCCGAGTTTTCGGGCGGCGGCAGGGAGGTATAGCCGCCATTGAGCATGGCTTCCAGTTCGGCGGCGATGAGGGCCAGCGTGCACGCATCGGCCGCCGCGCGGTGCAGCGCCAGCACGGCGATCTGCGGGGCGCCCGCGCCGCGCTCGATCAGGGTGGTGGCGATGAGCACGCCGGTTGCCGTATCCAGGCCGCGCCCGAGGCGGTCGGCGTATTCGGCAACCCAGTCGTCCAGCCCCGCGTCGGCCAGATGCGGAGCCTCGACGGTGCGTATGGGCAACCGGGCTACATAGGCCATGA
This sequence comes from Eoetvoesiella sp., assembly GCF_035555955.1. Lineage (NCBI taxonomy): Bacteria > Pseudomonadati > Pseudomonadota > Betaproteobacteria > Burkholderiales > Alcaligenaceae > Eoetvoesiella > Eoetvoesiella sp. Next base: position 25,148 of record NZ_DATMGA010000034.1, read on the forward strand.
TTTCCAGGCGGCTGGCTTGTTCGTCCTGAACCCAGCGCAGGCGCAGCGCTTCGTGGCGTTCGGCCAGGCTCTGGATAATGAGCGCCAGTTCGACCAGGGTCGTCCGGCGGGGCAGAACCAGGCTGGCGAGCAGGAAGGGCCGGTTTTGCGCATGCGTTGCAACGGGAGCCAGCTCGACCGGGAATACACGGTCGGTCGCCATCCGCCTGGGACGCGGCTGGGCCGTGGCGGCGGCATCGGCCAGCCGCTCGATCGTCTGCAGGCGGAATACGTCGGCGGGCGTGATGGGCAGGCCAGTGGCGGTGGCTTGCGCGGCCATGCGGATCGCAAGAATCGAATCGCCGCCCATATGGAAGAAGTTGTCGGTGACGCCGAACTGCGTTGTTTCCAGCAGCTCCTGCCAGATCGCATGCAGCGCGTGTTCCGCGTCGGAGCGCGGGGCCACGGATTGCGCCGCGTGATCGTAGTGGTGATCCTGGACCGGCGGCAGCGCCTTGCGATCCACCTTGCCGTTCAGGTTCAGTGCGAAGGCGTCGACAGCGACGTAGGCGTGCGGCAGCATGTGCGCGGGCAGCAGCGGCTCCAGAAAGCCGCGCAGTTCCGCGGCCGTTGGCGCGGGCGCGGTGTGAGGCTGTACATAAGCGGCGATACGGCGCTCGCCTCCGGCCAGGCGGGGCGCGGCCACATGTACGGCGCGCAAGGCGGGATGGCGGCCGAGCGCAACGGCGATTTCGTTCAGCTCGATGCGAAAGCCCCGCAACTTGATCTGGTCGTCCGAGCGTCCGGCGAACAGGATGCTGCCGTCCGCCCGCCAGCGGCCGTGATCGCCGGTGCGGTACATGCGCGCCCCGTCCAGTCCGCTGTATGGGTCGGGCAGGAAGGCGCTGGCCGTGCGCTGCGGGTCGCCGACGTAGCCGTTGGCCACGCCTTCGCCACCCACATGAATTTCACCTATCACGCCCACCGGCAAGGGCTGGCCGAAAGTGTCGAGAATATAGACGGTGCTGTTGGCCACCGGCTTGCCGATGGGCACGGAGAGGCTGTCGGGGTCGAGGCCGGCGATATCGAAGGTGGTGCTGAAGGTGGTGTTTTCGGTGGGGCCGTAGCCGTTCAGCAGGCGAAGCCCGGAACCCGAGCCGGCGGCCAGCACCGTGCGCGCGGCATCGGGGTTGACCACGTCCCCGCCGGTCATGACCAGCCGCTTGCCGGCGAAGACCGAGGGGTCGATGCCGGCCACTTCGTGGAACAGCCCGGCGGTGATCCAGAGAAAGTTGATGCGGCGCTCGACCAGCATGCGCCGCAGCCGCCCGGTGTCGAGCATATCGTCGCGTGCGACGATGACCGCGGTGCCGCCGTTGAGCAGCGGAGCCCACATTTCGACGGTGGAGGCATCGAACGAAGGGTTGGAGTATACGGCGGCCCGGGTGTCGGGCCCGAAATCCGCGAAATTGGTGTCGAGTACAAGGCGCAGGATGGCCCGGTGCGGCACCGCCACGCCCTTGGGCTGGCCCGTGGAGCCCGAGGTGAACATGACATAGGCGGCGTCCGCCGCGGCGGGCATGCCGCTGGCGTGGGCGGCAAGCGTGGCGGCCCGGGCATGCAGGGCTTGTGCATCCAGAGTGTGGATGCCACCGTAGTCCTCGCCGCCATCGTCCGGCACGATGATGGCGCGCGCGCCCACCGATGCCGCCAGGCGGATCCGGTGGGCATGCGGGTGTGCCGGGTCCAGCGGAACATAGATTGCGCCAATGCGCAGAATGGCCAGGATCAGGCTGATCAACCGGCCCGAGACGGGCAGGACGAGCACCACGGTGTCGCCGGCTCCCAGGCCCTCCGCGGCCAGGGCGGCGGCCAGCCGCGCGGATTGTTCGGCCAGGGCCGCATAGCTGGTGGCCTGCCCATTCTCGTCCAGCGCGGTGTTTTGTGGATACCGGCGCGCCATGTCGTCGAACCGGGCGATGACCGAACTGTCCGAAGGGCAGGGTTGCAGCGGCGGATTGAAGCGGGCAATGAGGCGGCGGCCGTCTTCCTCGCTGATAAGGGGCAGGCTGCCGATGGCCTGGCCGGGGTCACGCGCCACGGCGGCCGCCACGTTGCCGAACCAGCCCAGCAGGTTTTCCATGCTGGCGCGGTCGAACAGCGCCGGATCGTAGCGGCACCATAGCTCGAGCCGCCCGGCGCTTTGCCGGTATACGACGGACAGGTCGGACTTGGCCGCCTGTTCCATATGGTCGTCGGCCACGCTGAACCGGCAGCCGTCCGAAGCGGCGACAGGCGCCCCGGATGGCTCGAGGCCGCCGAACAGGACTTGCATGAGCGGAACCACACCGTTGTGCCGTTCGATGCCGATGGCCTGGACGATGCGCTGGAACGGCGCGTCGCGATGGCGCATGCCGTCGCGGAAAACTTGCTGCACGTTGTCGAGCAGCGTACTGTACGACATGGCGGGCATGCACTCCAGGCGCATTGGCAATGTATCGACCAGCAAGCCGATCAGCGGAGCCAGCTCGGGCCGGGACCGTTTGGAGACCGGCACCGTGACGACCAGATCTTCCAGTCCGCTCCAGCGGTGCAGGACGGCGAAGAACACCGCCAGGAAAGCGATGAAGGGAGTTGTGCCGCGTTCGCGGGCGATCCGCGCCAGTTCCTCGCCCACCGCGCCCGGCAATTCGAGACGGACGGTTGCGCCGGCTGGGCGGGTCGCGCCGCGCGTGCGGTCCAGCGGCAGGTCGAGCAGCGCCGGCACGTCCTGCAGAGCCTGGCGCCAATAGTGCAGGGCCGGTTCCAGCGCGGGCGCGTCGGGCGCGCCGAAGCGCTCTTGTTCCCAATCGGCGAAGTCGGGGTATTGCAGCGGCAGTTCCGGCCATTGCGGGGCCGATCCGGCAAGGCTTGCGTCGTAGGCGGCGGCCAGATCGTTGACGAACAGCGGCAGCGAGGCGCCGTCGGCGATAGCGTGGTGGAACACCACGGCCAGGGCCGTGGCGCATCCGGATGCCGCGGCATCCGTGGCGCGCACGAGTGCCGCCGTCAACAGCGGCCCGCCCTGAAGGTCGAACGGCCGGGCCGCCATATCCGTCACCACGCCGGCCAGTTCGCGATGCCAGTCGTCGGGAGTGGCGGCATCGGCGTGCAGCAGCGGCAGCTCGATGGCCAGATCGTCGGATACGGCCAGGGCCGGCACGCCGTCGATCAGCGGCAGCGCCGCGCGCAGCACGTCGTGCCGCTGGACCACGGCCTGGAAAGCACCGCGCAGCGCCGCCAGGTCGACGCTTCCGGTGATTTCCACGATCAGCGGCACAGCGTACTCGGAACTGCCGGGGCGCAGTATGTCGAGATAGCGCAATTGCCGTTGCGCGAAGGAGGCGGCCGATATATAGCCGCTGGTCATGGGCGTGGCTCTTGCGTGGCGCCAGGAGACGCGGCCAGGTCGATGCGTGTGCGCTGTCGCCTGGGGATGGACGCATCCGGTTCTTGCCTGGCCTGGCGCCCGGCCACCTGGCGGGCGAAGTCGCAAAGCCGGGGCGACTCGAGCAAGTCGGTCAGGTCGATGGCCACCTTGAGTTCCCGTCTCAGGCTGGACACGATTTGCATCGCGCCCAGGGAGCTTCCTCCGATGGCGAAGAAATCGTCGAACCGCCCTATGGAGTCATGCCCCAGGGCGGCCTGCCAGGCTTGCGCAATGGCTTGTTCCATTTCGCCTTCAGGCGCGGCCGGCTCGGTCCTGGACAGCACGGGCGCCGGCAGGTTGCGGCGGTCGACTTTGCCGGAGGCGGTGTGGGGCAGGCGTTCGTGCAGCATGACGCTGTGCGGCACCATGTAGGCCGGCAGCCAGCGTTGCGCGTGGCGCAGGATGGCTTCCTGGCTGGGCAGGTCGGCGCCGGCCGCGTGGGCCACGATCATGCCCGCGGCCCGCTCGGCGGGATAGTGGACGACCGCAACGGCTTCCTGGACGCCGGGGCATTGCAGCAGGCAGGCGCCGATTTCGTCCAGTTCGATGCGGTAGCCGCTGACCTTGACCTGGTCGTCCATCCGGCCGCGGAAGTACAGCCGTCCGTCATCGGCCTGAACAACGCGGTCTCCTGTGCGGTAGACATTGCGCAGGCTGGCATCGTTGTGGAACGGATTGGCGGCGAAGCGCGCGGCCGTGAGTTCCGGCTGGTTGATGTAGCCTCCCGCGACGCCCGGCCCGGCGATGAGCAGCTCGCCGGGGACGCCGGGCGGGCAAAGCCGTCCGTGGCGATCCACGACATAGGCCCGGGAGCCGGGAATCGGCCGGCCGATCGGCACCGGTCCTGCCTGGCCGGCGGCGCATCGCTCCAGGGTGGCCCAGACGGTGGTTTCGGTCGGTCCGTATTCATTGGCCAACGGCGTGTCGGGCAGAGTCGAATAGTGGCGCTCGACCAGCTCGCGCGGGCATGCCTCGCCGGCTACCACCGCCAGCCGCAGGCTGGCCAGCGCGCCGGGCGGCGCGGCAGACAGCAGCAGGTTCCATTGCGATGGAATCATGATGGTCTGGGTGACGCCCTGGTCGCGGATGAGCGCGGCCAGGCGGTCGGGGTCGGTGGCTTCGATGGGCCGGGGCAGAACAAGGGTGCCGCCGCCGCACAGCGTTCCGAAGATACCGGTGACGGAACCGTCGAAGACAAGAGGGAAAGTGAGCAGGAGGATCCGGTTGGGGGAGCCGGGATAGGCGGCGGCCCTGGCGGCGACGTGATAGGCAAGATTACGGTGGCTGACGGCCACTCCCTTTGGCCGGCCAGTGGAGCCCGAGGTGAAGATCGCGTAGGCCTCGTGCGCCGGCGTCGGCAAGGCTGCCGCATGGATTTGCGGCAGCGCGGCGAGGCTGGACGAGCCCGCGCTCAGGTCGCCGACGGCAATGGTGGGGCAGCCCGCAATGGTTTCGGCCGAAGCCGACAGTATCGCCGCAATGTCGGCTTCGGCGGCGATGAACTGCTTGCGCTCTTCCGGGGACTCCATGTCCAGCGGCACATAGGAGGCGCCGCGCAGCATGGCTCCCAATATCGCGGCGATCGCCAGCGGCGAGCGCTCCAGGTGCAGGCCGACGCGGGTGCCGGGGCCGATTCCTTGAGCCGCCAGGCGATCCGCGATGGCGATGGCCGTGGCGGCAAGCCCCGCGTAGTCCAGGCGCTGCGCGCCCTGCACGACGGCGGTGGCTTGCGGCTGGTTGGCGGCATGCTCGAGAATGGCCTGGACCACGCCGCGATCCGCGCCCGGCGGGCTGGCGGCTTCTTCGCGCGGGCTCAGCAGCGCGGCTGCCGCCGCCGCGGGCAGGGCATCGACGGCAGCTACTGGCGATTGCACCGATTCCGGCAGGCGGGTCAGGACTTCGAACAGCATTTCAAGGCGCAGCCGGGCCTGGGCCTCGTTGCCGCGCCGGCGGTCGAACATCAAGAGCAGGCGCAAGCCGCCGGCATGGGCTTCCACCATCAGGTTCAGGGGCATGTCGGGCAGCGTGACGTCGCCGCTTTCTTCCAGGTCCAGGCCGCAGCCCTTGAAGGCGCCTGCCTCGTCCAGCGGGTAGTTCTGAAAGCCGACCAGGCTGTCGAACGGCAGGCGGTCGCCGGGCATGCCCAGCAGCGCGCGGAATTCATCCATGCCGATGGCGCCAGCCTGGCGCGCGGCGACGGCGGCGGCCTGCAGGTCTTCCAGCCAGGCGGCCAGCGGCGTCTGGTCGATGCGGGCGAGTATCGGCTGAATCTGCACCTGCACGCCGACCAGTTCGGATCCGTCCTGCGCCAGATGCGGCGGACGCGAGGTTTCGACGGCGCCGAACAGGACGGTGTCGCGGTTCGACAGCCTGCTTTCCACGATGGCCCATGCGCCCTGGACCGTGGTGTTGACGGTGACGCGGCAGGCGCGGGCCAGGGCATCCAGCCTGGATGCGGCCGAGGCCGGCAGATGCAGGGCGACGGTATCGATATCGGGCGCGGTCGCGCTGGTGGCGCGGGGCTTGCCCTCCAGGGTTTCGTCATCCAGAGGGTGGGCGGCCAGCACCGAGCGCCAATGGTTCGGTGCGTCCGAAGACGGGTTCGATTGTTCCCAGTCCACATATGAACGGAATGCGGGGGCCGGCGGCTGTTGCAAGGCCTGCCCGCCGAGCCGGGCTTTATAGTGATCAAAGACTTCGGACAGGATGATGCCCAGCGACCAGCCGTCCACGGTGAGGTGGTGGCGTGTCCACACCACCAGATGGCGGTCGGCGGCAAGGCGCGCCAGGGCGATGCGCATGAGCGGCGGTTTTTTCAGATCGAAGGGCTGGGCGCGGTCCTGGGCCAGGAAGGCGTCGAGCCTTGTGCGCCAGTCGGCCTCTTCGGACCAGTCGTGCCTGCTCACCGGCAGGTTGGCCTGGCGATGCACGACCTGGAAGGGATTGGCCTTGATGTCCCAATGAAAGCCGCTGCGCAGCGCGGTATGGCGGTCGACGGCGTTCTGCCAGGCCTGGGCGAATGCCTGCTCGTCGAGTTCTCCCTTCAGGACCGCCCACCACTGTCCCATGTAGAGCGGCTGATCCGGATGGGCAAGGCAGCGCACCAGCAAGGCCTGCTGCATCCGCGTCAGCGGATAGGCGTCTTCAATGGGGCGTAGAGCGGGTTTTGCGGGGGAGTTCGACGGGGAGCCGGAATTGGAAGAGGTGGGGAGTGTCATGTGCATGCCTGGATTCTGCGGCGCGTAGCTTGTGGCCTATGGCTGGCAGCACGCTGGCGTAGTGTCGAGGCCAGCCCGAAAAAGCAGGAAGCGGAGGCGCGACGCCTGGTTCGATGCAGGCGGCACCCCCGGAGGGCGTTACAGGCTTTCTATGTAGAAGCCTTCGCCTTTTACCTCGCCTTCGGTGAACTTGATGAACTGCTGAACCCAGCTGCCGCCTGTTTTGGCCTTGGGGTTGGAGGACAGTGCGTCGAGCGAAGCTTCATCTTTCCAGACGGTGGCCAGGCCGAAGACATGGGGGTCTTTCTTGGAGCGCATCAATCCGAAGCCGATAAGCCCCGGGATGTGGTCGCCGGGCTTGGAGCCGTCGTTGGGAAGCAGTGATTTTTCCAACAGTGCGCGGGCTTCTTTTTCGCTGCCCGCTTTGATGTTGGCGCGTGTGATCGTCAGGAACATCTCGGCCATAATATGAAAATCCTTGTCGTTGAAAGAAAACGTGTACGGAGTACTGCAAGGGACTGAAACGTAGATAAGAAGCCGGGTGCCGAATAAAGCGCATTGACAACGAACCGACTGCAGCAGAGTGTAGATGGCGGTTCCGGCGCTTGTCAACAAATTGTTACGCACCCTACATTTTGTCTGAAATTCTGCTGAACGCGGTGCCGGAAAAAGAGGCTGCGAGCTCTGGCGGCATCGCAGCCGCGGTCATGCCGAAGGGAAGTTGAACTCCGGGAAGAGCGGCCCGCGGATGGGGTGCCCCACACGCAGATCGTTCTCGAGCCCCGATTTCGCCAGGGCGTCGATCATGTCCTGGCCATGGCTTGCTATGACGGATTCGTCGGTGACCCAGCGCGTGACGAAGCGGCGCATGTAGTGATTGAAATGATTTCCCGGCGCGCCGTGGATGGTGCGTGCGTCGAACAGCACGCAGTCGCCCGCTTCCATGTCCCAGCCGATGATGTCGTAGGCATCGCGATTGGCTTCGATGTCGGGGATCTTGCCGAATTCGTGCGCGTCGGCCCGCGAGGCGTCGCCGTGGAATTCGGCATAGAAGCTGTCAGCGCCTTCGCGTTTTTCAGGGTCGTCGAAGAAGGCGCCCGGCATGAGGGCCTGGCCCCATAGATGCGAGCCGCGCACGAACTCCAGCGTGGCATCGCGCGGCGTCGGGTCCAGCGCGACCCACATCGAGCAGAAGGGGCCGTCGACCACGGTGTCGTGGTGCCAGGGCGTGCGCTCCGAGCTGCCGGGGCGCTTGGCGAACCAGGTGTCCTGCGCCAGACGCACGCGGTCCGTGCGCAGCGCCTGGGCCGCCAGCTCGGCGGCGGGCGATTCCATGCAGAAGCGCTCGAACTCCGGAATATAGCGGCGCGACCACATGTCGGACTGAAAGCCACCGCCGCCGTCCCGGGCCAGGTTGCGGAACAGTGGACTGGGCTGGGCGACGTTGCGTTCGATGCCCTGCCTGGCAAGCTCGACCCAGTCGGCGTCGAAGGCCTGGCGCAGGCAGACCGCGCCGTCCGCTTCGAAGCGTTGTACGAAGGATTGCTGTTCGTTCATGCCTGTTTCCTTTGTGTCTGGCCTTGGCTTGCCACTTGGAAGGAATTATGCCGGAAGCGCGTATGTTTTCAGGGGCGCGTCGTTCCGAAGGTGTCCATAACGAAGATAGTGGGTTAACATTGTGAAACAATAGACGAGGAATGTTAACTTCGTCCACGCAATGTAGCAATGCAACCTCGATAGGATTCTATGTCTTGTGCGGCAGGTCTTGGTGTGCGTGTCCCGAAACCTTCGATCCGATGGTTGGCTGGCTTGCGCCAGGCGGCCGCAGGACAGCCGACTTTCGTCTTTTTTCCTCATGCCGGCGGCTCGCCGCTGTCGGTGGGCAGGCTGGCCGCCGCGCTGCCTGACTCCGTAGGCATCGTTGCCGTGCAGCTTCCCCGCGGCGACGAGCGCGCGCCGGGCGAGCCGCCGCACAGAATCGCAGCCGCCGCCGACCGGTTGGCGCAGGAACTGGCCGATTTCCACAGCCACGACGCCCGCGGGTCCATGCACATGGTGCTGGTGGGCAACAGCTATGGCGCATTGCTTGCCTACGAGACCGCTCACGGACTTGCTCGTCGCGCCTTGCCTGCGCGGCGTCTCATTGTTTCGGGCTTTCGTGCTCCCGTGCTGGCTCCTTCCGAAGCTCCCTTGCATCTTTTGCCGCCGGCTCAATTGCGCGCCGAGCTGGCCGCGCGTTTCGGCATGGCGCCGGCGGAGATCCCGGCCGGCCAGGCCGAATACGCCGATGCGGCGCTGCGCGCCGATCTCGAAGCTTGCGAAACCTATCGTCATACGCAAGCCAAGCCGCTGTCCGCGCCGATCGACGTGCTGCGCATGGCCGACGATTTCTCGCTGTCCGCCAGCGACCTGCAAGCCTGGCAAACCGTTACCGCCGGGCCGACGCGGGTCGTGCATTGCGCCGCCGGACACTTTCCCTGGGCCACGCATCCCCGCGAGGTGGCCAGTCTTCTTACGCAACTGGCCGCAGGCTCGCATCGCGAGCAGCCGGCGTGCGTTTCACCTGCAACCATAACCACCCATAGCGAATGAAACTCGATTTGACACAGCGGATACTAGGCCTGATGCGCGGCCGCTCGGCCCTGCGGCGGCTGGAGCAAATAGAAAGAAAAGTCCACGATCTGCTGGAAATCGAGCCTCCTCCGGCAGGGTCCGGGTTGGCCGCCGATGCGCTGGCCGAAACCGGCGGACGCACAGGCGCGGATCCGGCCGCTTTGCTGGTCCGGCGCATACTCGCCGAACGCCTGGGCTTGTCGGGGAGCGCGCAAGGCCTTATCGGAGCAGGCTTGCTGGCGCTGGCCGAGCATGCGCCCAACGACAATGCCTTCGCGCTCATGCCTGACGAGGTCGGCGATCTGGAAGGTCTGGCCAACAGCCTGGCGTCGGATCCATGGGCGTCGCGCGACGCCGTGCGCGCCGGCGCGTTCCTGAGATTCATGCTGGATACCTACCAGGCGGCGGGTGTGCTCGCCCTGGCCCGCGCCATGCAAGAGCAGGCCTCGATGGATGCGGCGTGCAGCAGCGCCGTCGGCAAACCGGCCGCCATGCTCGAACTGCAATGGAGCGAATGTCAACCGCACGAGCAGGGCATCAAGGGAGCCGGCCCATTCTTGCGCTGGACCGTGGGCTTGCTGCGGCCCTATCGTTTCTTCACGGTCTTGCTGGTGGTCGGCATCCTGGTGCAAACGGCTTATGCCATGCTGATGCCGATCTGGCTCAACCAGTTGTTCGACCAGGGCATCACGCCGGGCCGGGCCGACGTCATCTGGCGCACGCTGGCGTATCTGGTCGGCGGCTTCCTCGTCACCGCGATGGGCGGGCTGGCGATAGACTTCAGCGTTTCCACGCTGGGCCCGCGCACCTTGAACGACGTGCGCCGGCAGGTATTCGACAAGCTCATGGGCATATCGGCGCGGGCCCTGAACCGCTTCAAGAGCGGCGACATGGTGTCGATCTTCGCCACCGACATATTCATCGTCGAGAACGCCATTGTGCGCGCCATTCCGGGCATCGTGGGCAAGAGCTTCCTGATGCTGGGTTCCCTGGTCACCGCGGTCACGCTTGATTGGCGCATGGCCCTGGCCACCATCCTGTTCCTCACGATTGCGTTCTGGGCGCCGCGCCAGGTGGGCCGCTTCGCCGTCAGGGCTTCGTACGCGCGCAAGCTCGAGGACGGCAAGATGGCGAGCTTCATCAAGGAAACCGTACAGTTGCTGCCGGTGATCCGCACGCTGCACCAGGGGGCGCATCGCCGCGGCCAGTTCGACGTCTACGCCGGCCAGATGTACAAGGCCAGCTACAAGCAGTATCTGCTGGGCGAACTCACCGGCCGTGCCACGGTATTCGCGATCAGCGCGGCGCAGCTGGGCATTATCGGCCTGGGGGCGGTTCTGTCGCTGAACGGCACGGTGTCGGGCGGCGTGGTGGTGGCCTACATCGGACTGCTGCTGGCTTTCGGCGGTGCGGCGGGCAGCATCGCCACCCTGCTGCCTACAGCCATCCAGGCCATCGGCAGCTGGCAGCGCATCGACTGGCTGCTGGCCCAGCCCATGGACGAGCCGGTCAAAGATGGCGCGGCGCCTGCGGATGGGCAGCTTTCCAGGCTTGAGTTCCGCGACGTATCGTTCAGCTATAGCGGCGAGCGGCTCAATCTGGACGGCATATCGCTCGAAGCTCCGCTGCCCAGGCGCATCGCCCTGGTCGGGCCTTCCGGTTCGGGCAAAAGCACCATGATCCATCTGCTGTCGCATCAGTACGATCCGGTCGGCGGCCGCATCATGCTCAACGATACCGACATTCGCGACATAAGCACCGAGTCGCTCAGCTCGCTGATGGGCGTGGTGAACCAGGATACGACTTTGTTCGAGGGCTCGGTCCGCTACAACATCAGCATCGGCCGGCTGGACGCCACCGACGATCAGATCGAGGCGGCCGCACGGGCCGCCGAAATCCACGACTTCATCAAGTCGCTGCCCGATGGCTACGACACCAATGTGGGAGAAGGCGGCAAGCTGTTGTCGGGCGGCCAGCGCCAGCGCATCGTCATCGCCCGCGTGCTGTTGCGCAATCCGCAGCTCCTGCTGCTCGACGAGGCCACGTCGGCGCTCGATGCCGAATCCGAGGCCGCCATCAACGACACCCTGGCGCGGGTCAGCGCCGACCGGACGATGATTTCCGTCACCCATCGGCTGGCCGCATGTCCCGACATGGATCTCATCTGCGTCTTCCACGAAGGCCGATTGGCCGAGAACGGCACGCACGAAGAACTGCTCGCCCAGCGCGGCATCTACGCCAATATGTGGGAAAAGCAGACCGACATCGCCATCGTCAATGCCGGCCAGGAAGTGGACATCAGCGTCGAAGGGCTGCGCAAGATCCCCCTGTTCTCGTCGGCCCCGGTCAGCGATCTCGAACGCATACGCGGCATGCTGCATGTCGAGGAAGTGCCCGCCGACACCGTGCTGACGCAGGAAAACACCACGACCGGCCGCTTCTACATCATTGCCCGCGGCTCGGTGGAATGCAGCATTCAACTGGATGACGGCACTTCCCTGCCCATGGAGGTCCTGGAGGTCGGCGACTTCTTCGGCGAATTCGCCTTGCTCGAAGGCGTGCCTCATCCCACGACCTGCCGCACCATGAGGCCGTGCCTGCTGCTGTCGCTGAGCCGGCAGGAACTGCGCCGCGTGGCCGATCTGAATCGTTTGACGAACGAACAGTCGGAGCTGGAACGCGAGATAGCCGCCACGCTCGACCGCCGTCTCGACGCCAAACTGGAGGAGTTGATCGAACGCAGGCGGGCCAGGCGCCAGCCGTCGCCCGCGGGCGACGCTGCACCGGCGCGCCGTTTGACAGAGGAATTGACGTGACCACCACCGCAAGCCCCGCCCCTGAAGCCGCCTTCCTGCCCCATATCCTGCATGGCCGCGCCCACGATCCGGACGATCGCTGGTCGTTCACTTTCCTGGACAGTCAGGGCGCCGAACGCTGCCAGTGGCGGGCCGCGCAGCTTGCTTCCCGGGCTCGCGCCGTGGCCGCTTACCTGATGAGCGCCACGCGGCGCGGCGAGCCGGTGCTGCTGGTGTTCCAGCCCGGCGCCGATTTTTTCGCGGCCTTCATGGGCTGCTTGTGGAGCGGCCGCCTTGCCACGCCGATCAATCCGCCGAGGCGCAATCGCCTGATCGAGAGGCTGGCGGCGGTGGCGGCCGATTCGGCCGCCCGCGTCGCGCTTACCAGCGCCGACCTGCTCGAGTCGACGCGAGAATGGCGCCGTGAAAGCGAACAGCTCGGCGCCCTGGACTGGATGGCGGTGGACGCGCTACAGGACGATCCGGCCATGGTTCCGGAAGCAGTCGGCGCGCACGACGTCGCTTTCCTGCAATACACATCCGGCTCGACCGCCTTGCCCAAGGGCGTGCGGGTCAGCCACGGCAACCTGATCGAGGACCTTGCCCGCATGCAAGGGGCATGGGCGTTGTCGCCCGATTCCACCATGGTCAGCTGGCTGCCGGCATTCCACGACCTGGGCCTGATTTTCGGTTTGCTGCAGCCCTTGTACTCGGGCTGCGCGTCGGTGCAGATGGCGCCCAATGCCTTTTTGCAGAATCCAGCGCTTTGGCTGGAAGCCGTGTCGCGCTATCGCGGCACGCATTCGGCCGCTCCCAGTTTCGCCTACGATTTATGCAGCCGGCGCATTGCTCCCCAGGATCGCGCCAGCCTGGATCTGGGCAGCCTGGCAATGACCATGAACGCCGCAGAACCCATCAATCCGGCCGTGATGGAACGCTTCATCGAGGACTTCCAGCCTTGCGGCTTCCGTCGCGAGGCATTCGCGCCTGCCTACGGCCTGGCCGAAAGCACCCTGGCCGTGACCGCCAACCCGGTCGGCGAGGCGCCGGTGCTGCGCTGGTTCGACGTTCAGGCGCTGGGCGCCGGCAGCGTTTCCATTGTCGATGGCCACGCTACCCAGGCGCGTCTCATGCCCGGCAGCGGTCGGCCGCTGCCGGACGTGGACATCGCCATCGTCGACCCTGAAACGTTTCGGCGCTGCGCGCCCGGGCGGGTCGGTGAAATCTGGGTAGGCGGCCCCACTATTGCCGGCGGATATTGGCAGCGGCCCGAAGAAACCGCAGCCACCTTCGGCGTGCGCATCGAGGGCGAGGCGCACGCCGGCCCTTTCCTGCGCACGGGTGATCTTGGCGTTCTGGTCGACGGCGAACTGTTCGTCACTGGCCGCATCAAGGACCTGATCATTCTAGGCGGCGCCAATTTCTACCCGCACGATATCGAACGCGCCGCGCAAAACGCGCACCAGGCGTTGCGGCGCGACAATGGCGCGGCCTTTTTCCTCGAGGCCGAGCCCGATGGGGACGGGCGCGAGCAGGTGGTCCTGGTGCAGGAACTTGAACGCAGCCGCCGCAACGACGATACGACACCCATCTTCCAGGCTATCGTGGAAGCTGTCTGGCAAGACCTGGAAGTCGCCTTGTCCCGTGTGGTGCTGGTAGCGCCGGGCAGCGTGCTGCGCACCTCCAGCGGCAAGATCCAGCGTCTGGCCAACCGGCAGGCCTACCTTGATGGCAAGCTGCCGGTAATCGCGCAGTGGGAGCGCCGTGCCGCGGCCTTGCGGCCCGCTGCGGCCAGTGCGGCGCCAGACCAGGCTGCGCTTGCCTCCTGGGTGGCGGCCTGGCTGGCCGAGCGGCTCGACCTGCCGGTCGCGGCAATCGAGGCCAGCCACGGCTTTGCCGAGATGGGGCTCGATTCGCTGGGCTCGACCGAGCTGGCTGTCGCGCTGGGCCGGCGCATCGGCGCCGATCTTCCCGACACCATTGCCTTCGACCATCCCACCATCGCCCGCCTGGTGCGGCACATCGCTCAATTACAGCCGGCGGTCTGCGCGCCGGCTTCCGCCACGCCAGCCTCCGCCGCACCGCTTGCCGCTGGCTCGGATCTGGACGATCTGCTGTCCTCCATCGAGCGGGGAGAGGCGTGATGGCCGGCGATCAAGAGCTGCGCGAACGCCTGGCCCGGCTCGATCCCGATCAAACACTGAAGCTTGTCACCGGCCTTCAAGAGCGTATCGATGCGCTGCGCGCCGGCTCGGAGCCGGTATCGGTGCAGCCGATCGCGGTGATCGGCCTGGCCTGCCGGTTCCCTGGCGCCGCCGATGCCGCGGCATTCCGCCAACTGCTTGACGAGGGCCGTGATGCCGTCGGGGCGCCGCCGCCAGGACGCCCGCAGGCCGCTACGTTGCCGGCGGGCGGCTATATCGAGGGTATCGATCGCTTCGATGCGGCTTTCTTCGGCATACGGGCGGGCGAAGCCGCGTACATGGATCCCCAACACCGCCTTGCTCTCGAGGTTGCCTGGCATGCGCTGGAAGACGCCGGCGCGGCCGACGCCCGGCGCAGGCCTTCCGCCACCGGCGTATTCATCGGCATCAGCACGCACGACTACGAGGCGCGCTTTCAAGCCGCCGGCCAGGGCTTCACGCCCCAGGCCGCCACAGGCAACGCCGCCAGCGCCGCGGCGGGGCGGCTTGCCCATCTACTGGACGTGACGGGGCCGGCTCTGGCCCTGGATACCGCGTGCTCTTCCTCGCTTGTGGCGGTGCATGCCGCCTGCCGCAGCCTGCGGTCGGGCGAATGCGACATGGCGATCGTGGGCGGGGTCAATGTGCTGGTCACCGACAGCCTGACGCGCGGCTTCGCCGATGCAGGCATGCTCAGCCCCAACCATGCCTGCCGAACCTTCGATGCCGCTGCCGATGGCTATGTTCGCGGCGAAGGGGCCGGTTTCATCATCCTGAAGCGGCTTGCCGACGCGCGCCGCGATGGCGACCGCATACGCGCCGTGGTGCGCGGCAGCGCCGTCAACCATGACGGCCGTGCCAGCTCTCTTACCGCGCCCAACGGCACGGCGCAAACCGCGCTGATACGCTCGGCGCTGGCCGATGCCGGGTTGCGCCCGGCCGATATCCAGGCGGTGGAATGCCATGGCACGGGCACGCCGCTGGGCGATCCCATCGAGGTGCAGGCGCTGGCCGAAGCCTATGCGCCGGATCGCGATGCGCCGCTGCTGCTGGGCTCGGTCAAGACCAATATCGGCCATCTCGAGGCGGCCGCCGGCATCGCCGGTTTCATCAAGACCGTGCTGGCGCTCGAGTCCGCCAGCCTGCCTCCCACATTGCACCAAGCCAGTCCCAATCCTCGCATCGCCTGGGAAAAGCTGCCGCTGCGGGTGGTCGATCGCCCCACGCCCTGGCCGCAGCGAGGCCCGCGTCGCGCGGGTGTCAGCAGCTTCGGCTTCAGCGGCACCAATGCGCACGTGATTATCGAGGCAGCCGAGTCCCGACCGGCAGCCGAGGCGACGGCATGGCCGCTGGTATTGCCCTTGTCGGCGCCCGATGCATCGGGCTTGGGCCGGCTGGCCGGCGTGTTGGCTTCGTGGCTGGAAAATACAAATTGCGATCCCGCTCGGGCCGCGGCCAGTGTGGCATGGAACTGCGCCGGCCTCGTCGAGCGCGCGGCGGTGGCGGGCGCGGATGCGGCCGGCTTGGCGGCGGGCCTGCGCGAACTGGCCGATGGCTATGCGCCGACGGTCGGCGCGCGCGGCACGGCGCCGGCGGAGGCGCCCAAAATCGCCTTCCTGTTCACCGGCCAAGGCAGCCAGTGGGCGGGCATGGGCAAGGATCTGTACGACGGCGATCCGTTGTTCCGCCAGACCGTGGATCGCTGCTGCGGGGTCGTCGATCCGTTCATCCGCGACTCCCTGGCGTCCGTGATGTTCGACGAAGGGCGGGCCGAGGAGCTGGCGGATACAAGGCTGGCGCAGCCCGCGCTGTTCGTGCTGGGCTATGCATTGGCCGAGCGGCTGGCTGCCTGGGGCGTCGAAGCCGGCGCGGCCATTGGTCACAGCCTTGGCGAATGGATCGCCGCCTGCCGGGCCGGCGTATTTGCGCTGGATGACGCACTGCGGCTGGTGGTCGCACGGGGCCGTATTATGGCTTCGGTGCCGGCGGACGGCGCCATGGCCGCTGTCTTCGGCGGGCCGCAGGCGCTGTCGGCGTTGCCGGTCGATGTGCGCGAAGCGGTGGACGCGGCTGCCTTCAATGCTCCCGACGAATGTGTGATTTCGGGTCCCGAGGCCGCGGTGGCGGCGGCCTGCGAAGCTCTGGACAAGCTGGGCGTTGGCACCCAGCGGCTGCGCACATCGCACGGCTTTCATTCGCGCTTGATGGAACCCGCGCTCGACGCGTTTGCGGCCGAGCTGGCCGGTGTGTCTTTGTCCGCGCCAAGCGGGACGCTGGTCTCCAACCTGACGGGCACCATCGATGCGCCTTTCAATACGGCGGATTACTGGGTTCGCCATATCCGCGAGCCGGTGCGCTTCGCCGACGGCATGGCGGCGCTGGCCGCCGCGGGCGCCAGTGTGCTGATCGAAATCGGCGCTTCGCCGGCCCTGAGCGGCTGCGCCAGCCGTTGCCCGGGTTTCGCTGGCGGCCCGCCTGTCATCGTTCCCACCCTGCGCCGCAATCAGCCGGCGCGGCGCACCCTGGGGGCGCTGCTGGCCCAGTTGTTCGTGGCCGGTGTGCCGCTGCGCTGGGATGCGGTCTTCGATCCCGCCTTGCGCGCCGAGGCGCCGGGCTATCCCTTCGCCGCCGAGCGGCATTGGCTGGAACCGGCTCCTTCTTCCGAGGCGTCTGCCTCTCTTGTGGCGGCTCAACCGATGGCGGGCGAATCCGCGGATCCGGCCGTTGCGCAAGCGCCGGCCGACCGCCGCCAGGAAAGTGTGGCGCTGCTTGCCCGATCCCTGCAGCTTTCCATCGAGGATGCACAATCGGATCAAGGCTTTCTTTCCCTGGGCGTGGACTCCCTTGCCCTGGCCGAGGCGGTGGCCGCGCTGGAGCGGCGGTGGTCCATGGCGATTCCACGACGCGAGCTGTTTGAAACGCTGGCGACGCCGGCTCGGCTGATCGCCCATGTCGTGGCGGCGGGGCAGGGCGCGCCGGCGTCTTGCGCCGGTGCAACGGCTGAAATCGTCCGATCCGACGCCGCTGGTATCGGGGAGCGCGCACCCTCCGCCAGCCAGGCCGCTTCGGCGCCGCCGGTTACAGCATCTTCGCTGCCTGTGGCGGCACCGTTTTCCGCCGAAGCTGCGGCCGGCGTGGAAGCCTTTGCCGGCGCCTACGTGCGTCGCAGCGCGGCATCGCGCGAAGAGCGCCGGCGTTTCGGCCGTTTTCTCGCCGACAGCCGGGCGGTGGCCGGCTTCCGGCCCGAAACCAAGTCCATGCTCTATCCCATCGTGGGTGCGCGGGCCGAGGGCGCGCATCTCGTCGACGTGGATGGCAATCGCTATGTCGACGTGGCCATGGGGTTCGGCGTGCAATTGTTCGGTCACAGCCCCGCTTTCCTGCGCGAAGCGCTTGGCCGGCACCTGACCGAACGCGGCCTGTTTCTTGGCCCGCAGGCGCATCTTGCAGGCGAGGTGGCGCAGCGGATATGCCGGCTTACCGGCAACGACCGCGCGGCGTTTTGCAATAGCGGCACCGAAGCGGTGATGACGGCGCTGCGCCTGGCGCGCCATGCCACCGGGCGCCACCGAATCGCCATGTTCCAGGGCTCATACCATGGCCATTTCGACGGCACGCTGGCCCAGGCGGGATCGGGCGGCATGACCGTGCCGCTTGCAGGCGGTACGCCGCACGGCATGGTGGACGATATTTTGCTGCTCGATTACGGCGATGAAGAGGGCAGCCTGGAAATCCTGGCGCGCGAAGGCGCCACGCTTGCCGCAGTGCTGGTCGAGCCGGTGCAGGGGCGTCGCCCCGACCGCCAGCCCAGGGCTTTCCTGCAGCGATTGCGAGCCCTTACACGCGAGGCTGGAGCCGCGCTGGTGTTCGATGAAGTCCTGCTGGGCTTTCGCGTTGCGCTGGGCGGCGCCCAGGCGTGGGCCGGCGTGCGCGCCGACCTGGTCACCTACGGCAAGATCGTGGGCGGCGGGCTGCCGATAGGCGTGGTGGCCGGCGATGCGCGTTTCCTCGATGCGCTGGACGGCGGCGCCTGGCCGCTGGACGGTCCGGGCGCGCCCAGCGCGGAGCGCACTTTTTTTGCCGGCACCTTCAACAAGAATCCGTTGGCCATGGCCTCCGCACAGGCGGTGCTTGACCATCTGGAAAATGCGGGCCCGGGCTTGCAGGAATCCCTCAACCAGCGCACGGGGGCGTTCGCCGCGCGCCTGAACGAGATGCTCGCCGCCGAAGAGGCTGGCATTTCGGTGCATTGCTTTGCCTCGCTGTTCCGTTTCGTGGGCGCCAGCGATCTGTTCTACAACCACCTCATCCAGAACGGCGTTTATGTATGGGAAGGGCGCACGTGCTTTCTCTCGACGGCGCATGGCGACGAAGACCTCGACCGGGTGTTTGAAGCCGTGCGGGCCTCGGTGCGCGCCATGCGGGCTAGCAGCCTGTTGCCGCCGGCGCGACGCGCACAGGCCGCGCAGCCTGCGCAAACAAGTCCTGAGCGCCTGCCCACCACGCCGGGCCAGACCGCGCTACGCCTGCTTGCCGCATTCAGCCCCGAGACTTCGGCGGCCTACAATCAGTCGCTGGTATTCGATTTCGAAGGCGAGCTCGACGTGGACGCCCTGCAGGCCGCGTTGCGTACGGTGGTGGAGCGGCACGAGGCGCTGCGTACGACTTTCCCCGAAGACGGCGCCAGTCAGTTGGTGCACGAGGCGCTTGCGCCGCGGATCCGGGTGGTCGAAGCCGGCGAACTTGGCCAGAGTTCCATCCAGGCCTGGACCAGCGATGTGGCGCTGGCTCCGCTGGACATGGAGCACGGCCCTCTGACGGCGGCGTGGATATTGCGGCTGGCTGCCGACCGGGCCCGACTCCTGCTCGTCATGCCGCACCTGATTATCGATGGCTGGTCCATGCAAGTGATTGCGCTGGAGCTGGCGGAACTATACAGCGCCCGGCGCGAACAGCGGACGCCGGCGTTGCCTGAGCCTGTTCCGTATCGCCGCTACGCCGATCACAACAATGCCCGTGCCGAGCTGCCAGACGCGGCGGCTTATTGGAAGTCGGTGTACGCCACGGTTCCCGGCCCTCTCGAATTGCCCGGCGACCGCCCTCGGCCGCCGCTGCAAGGGTATGCCGGGGCGCGGATTACGCGAATTCTGCCGAGCCGCCTGCGCAGCTTGGCTGAGGCGCGCGGCCGCCAGGCCGGCGCTTCCTTGTTCTCGCTATGCCTGGCGGCCTATGGCCGTTTGCTGGCGCGCCTGTCGGGGCAGGACGACGTGGTGGTGGCGATATTCTCCGCCGGCCAACCCGAGGTCGCGGCCAGCGCGCTGGTGGGCTATTGCGTCGGTGTGCTGCCATTGCGAATTGCCGCCGGCCCCGCCATTGCCGACACGCATTTGCTGGCGGAAGTGCAGCGCTCGGTCGCGCAGGGAATGGCGCATCGCGACTATCCCTTTGCCAGGCTGCTCAAGGATTTGAACCTGCGGCGCGATCCGTCGCGTCCGCCGCTGGCTTCGGTTTCGTTCAACCTCGATCGCGTCGATGTCCAGCCGCATTTCGCCGGCCTGAACACCATCGTCGATGCCAATGCCCACGGCGCTGTGCGCTGGGATCTGAACTGGAACATGCAGGTGGATGCCGGCGGTTTGCGCATCGATGTCCATTACAACCGCGACTTGTTCGATGCGGTGCGCATCGAAAGCTGGCTGGACGCCTATGCCGGCATTCTCGAGGCGCTGGCCGCCGGAGATTCAGACGAACGGCCGTCGTCTTCCGCCGCGCCTGACGCGTGGCGCGGGGCTTTGGCCGGCCGTGTCGCTGAAACCGCGGCGCGTACGCCGAAAGCGACCGCCGTGGTCGACCGCGACGGCGAAGTGGACTATGCCAGCCTGGATGCTATGGCCGCCGCACTGGCGGCCCGGCTGGCGCAAGCCGGAGTGCGCCGTGGCGACCGCGTGGCATTCCGGCTTGCCGCCGGCCTGGGCCCGGTGGCGGCCATGCTTGCGGCGGGGCGCCTGGGCGCGGCGTTCGTGCCCTTGGACGAGGCGCATCCTCCCAGCCACCATGCGTATGTATTGCAGGATAGCGGCGCCCGGGCGCTGGTGCTGCAGGCGGGGACGGACGCGCCGCCCGTAGACATTCCCGTCGTAGCGTGGTCCCGAAGCGAGCGGGCTGTCGAAGCCGCGGCGGCGCCGGCCGATGTTGCGCCGCAGGACATTGCCTACGTGCTCTATACCTCGGGTTCGACGGGGCGTCCCAAAGGCGTGCGCGTTTCCCATGCCGCGGTCGCCGCTTATGTCCAGGCCATGCTGGAGAGGATGTCGCTGACGGAACCGGCGTCGTTCGCCATTGTTTCATCGTTCGCCGCCGACCTGGGCTATACCTCGGTGCTGGGGGCGCTGTGGGCGGGTGGCGCCCTGCACGCCGTGGACGCTGAAACCGCGCGTGATCCCGCGGCGCTGCAGCGCTGGATGGCCGCAAAGCCCGTGGATGTGCTCAAGATCGTGCCGGCTCATCTGGCCGCGCTGCTCGATGCACCAGGGGCGGCGGCCATGCTTCCGCGCCGCGCCCTTGTCCTTGGCGGCGATGTTCTCGCGTGGCGGCTGGTCGAGCGCATCCAGGCGCTGGGCGCGGCCTGCCGCATTTTCAACCATTATGGTCCGACCGAAACTACGGTCGGCGCCTGCATGACCGAGGCCACGCCCGCGTTGCGCGAGGCTGGCGGGCATGCCGTGCCTGTCGGCACGCCGCTGCGCGGCTACGACGTGCGCATCGTCGATGCCCAGGGACAGCCGGTATCCCGCGGCGCCGAAGGCGAGATCGTCATCAGCGGCGCTGCGGTAGCGTCCGGCTATACCTTGCCCGAGGCGGTCGGACGGGAACGTTTTTTTCTGGACGAAACCGGAGAGCGATGCTACCGCACCGGAGACGTCGGCCGCTTGCGCGCCGACGGCATGGTGGAGTTCCTGGGCCGCGGCGACGACATGGTCAAGATCCGCGGCCATCGCATCGAGCCTGCGGGCCTGGCCGAGTTGCTGCGCACGCATCCGCAGGTGCGCGACGCGGCGGTGCTGGTGCGGCGCGAGGAAGGCCGAGAACCGGCGCTGCTGGCGGCGGTCGCCGGCGAGGCGGATTCCGCCAGCCTTTCCGCCTGGCTGGCGCAGCACGTGCCGGCCGCCATGGTGCCCGCGCGCATCGCTGCCTATGCGGCCCTGCCGCTGACGCCCAATGGCAAGGTAGACCGCCAGGCGCTGTTGGCGGCCATGACAGAGCGGGCCGATGCACGGCCTGCGCCGGATGATGCCGCCGCTGCGCCCGCCGAGGCGGAGAGCGGATCCGTGTCCGCCGTCCTCGGCATCTGGCGCGCTGTGTTGCAGCGTTCCGATGTCGGCCCCGATGATGACTTCTTCGATCTGGGCGGCGATTCCATCATGGCCATCCAGATCGTCGGCCGTGCGCGTGCGGCTGGGCTGGCGCTTACGCCTGCCCAGGTGTTCCAGGCGCCGACTGTGCGGGGCCTGGCGCGTATTGCGACGCCGGTAAATGGTGGTGTGGCGGGTGTGCTTCCGGTTGAAGGGCCCGTGCCGCTTACACCTATCCAGCAATGGTTTCTGGAAACGCCGATGCCGCGGCGCAACCGCTGGTGCCTCACCGCGGTGTTCGCCGCGCCGTTCGAGGTTTCAGCCCGGCGTTTGCGATCCGTGCTTGAAGCGATAGTCGGGCGCCATGACGCCTTGCGCACTTGCGTGGATATAGACGGTGGGCATCCCGCCCAGCGTGTCGGATCAATGCCGGCCCTTTGCATCGAGGCCTTCCCGGCGGCTGACGGCGAGGCGCTGCAGGCCGCCCAGGATGTCCTGGCCGACCGGCTGATGGACACCCTGGATCTGGCCAATGGCCAGGTCATTGCCGCGGGTGTCATCCCGTTTGCGGACAGCGAGGGCGCGCACATCGTCGTCGCCGTTCACCACGCCGTGTTCGATGTCGTGTCCTGGTCCATTTTTGCCGACGAACTCGAATCCGGCCTGCTTCACGAAAACGCCGCCATACCGCCCGCCTCGACATCCTGGTCGTGGTGGGCGCAGGCTTCATCCAGGCGCGTCGATGCCGTGCTGGACCGGCTGCCATACTGGGCTGGCACGGCGCAGCGGGCGGCGCAGGCGGCGGCACTGCCCGTCGACCATGCCGATCGCGCCAATCGCGAGGGGGATGTCTGCGAACGCCGGCTGGTCCTGGGGCGCACCGGCGCCGGCGATTTCCTGGCTGGCATGGCGGCCGTCTTCGGCCTGCGCACCCACGAGGCTATCCTGGCCGCGGTCGGAGCAGCCCTGGCCGGATGGGCCGGCGCTTCGATTGCCGTCGAGCTGGAAGGGCATGGACGCCAGGCGTTCTCGGCCGATATCGACCTGTCGCGCACTATGGGCTGGTTCACGACGCGCTATCCGGTGGTTCTGCCTGCCCTGGATTCCGATCTGGCCGGCTGGGTGGTGATGTTCAAGGAGACGCTGCGCGGCGTGCCCGACGAAGGCGTCACCTATGGCTTGCTGCGCCGGGGCGGGCAGGCGCAGATCCATGTGGAGCCCGAGGTGTCGTTCAATTTTGTCGGCGAACTTGGCCAGTATGGCGCCCGCGCCATGCCGCTGGTACGCCTGGGCGCCGGTACGGAGCGGGCACCCGACGCGGGCCGGCGGCATTTGCTCGGGTTCGATGCTTGGCAGGACGAGGCGGGTGTGACGCTGTCCTGCCGGTTCGCGGCGCGGCATGCGGCCAGCACCATCGATGCCCTGCTGGCGGCGATCGAGGGCCATGCCCGGGCATTGGGGGAGGCTTGCGCCGCGTCGTCCAATGCGGTGTATACGCCCTCCGATTTCACCGGCATGGCGTTCTCGCAGGACGAGCTGGATCAGTTGATGGGCGAATTCGGCGAGGCGGATGGCACAAGCTCCGGAGCCGCCCATGATTCCGGCAACGGCTCCGCGTAACCCGCTATCTCCCGATGTGGCCCATCCCCAGGGATGGGCCACAGGCAGCGGGCGGGACAGCCGGTCAGTGTTTGTTCGGGACCCGGAATCCGTATTGCCCCTTGTCGCCGTTGACGATGATGGCCTTGTCGCCGATGGTGAAACGCATCAGGTCCTCGCCCACCACGACGGGCCCGTCGTAGGTCTTGCCCACTTGTTCTAGAAGAATGTTGGAGGCGGGCAAGTCCAGTTGCTCGCCCGACAGGCGTATGACCAGATGCGTAAATGCCGCCAGCGTGGGCCTGGCCTCGGCAAATATCCTGCCGGCTTCTTCGGGGCTGGTATGGTGGGCCGCCACGGCCTTGAAAATGGGTTTTTTCTCCATCAGTTCGGGCGTGATGTAGGCCACTTCGTGCAGCAGCAGGTCGGCGCCCTTGGCCGCCTTGGCGACTCTTTCATCGTAGGTGGTGTCGCCGCTGATGACGGCCTTTTTGCCGTCGTATTCGATGATGTAGCCGAAATTGGGCTTGATCAGGTCGCCATGGTGGGTATCGAAAGCCGTGATCTTGATGCCGTCGTGTTCGTAGCTGAACCCGCCCTTGATGTCGTGGGCGTCGATCTCGATGCCCGAAAGCGGTTCTTTCTCGTCCGCGTGGCGTATGCGGGTGTTCTCAGAAAAGGCCATTTCGAGATGCTTGGCCATGGCCTCCGTGCCTTTGGGGCCGTACAGGACCATGGGCGTGGTGCGTCCCCCGTAGCCCGTGCCTATCCATCCCGTCATCCAGAAATCGGCCAGGCCGTTCAGGTGGTCGGAATGCGAGTGGGTGATGAAACTGGCCGTGATCTTGCCCATGGGAATTCTGAGCTGGGCGAGGCGGATGGTGACACCGCGCCCCAGATCGATGAGATATTTGCTGGATCCTGCTTCGATCAGGATCGACTGGCTGAAGCGCGTGGCGTTGGGGGCCGGGCTGCCGGTGCCCAACAGGGTGATCGTTAGCGGCTTGGCCTGCGCCGCGAGCGGTGCGGCGGCCAGCGCCAGCATTGCCAGGATGACAAAAGCCGCCTTGCGTACGGCGGCTATGAACAGGCTTGAATAAGATGTTGTTCGCATTTTTGATCCCTCCTCGTTGATTTTGCCTTGTCCTGATTGCTGTTGCGCCATCGGCGGCGGTACAGCCGTGGGACGGCGATGGCGCGGCCTGATCGTTTTCGGATCGGGGCCGCGCTTTTCGAGCATAGCAAGAAAGCATTCCGGATTGAATGATTCGTGTGCGTCAGATCGTTACCGCGACGAGGGCGCGGCGGCGATTCGAGCCGGCGTCCGCCCCGGGCGACGGGGCGGGCGGGGAAGGCAATCAGCGTCGAGTCAGTGTGCCGAGCCCGTTTTCGTCATACATCTCGATGGTGACGCTTTGTGCTATGCCGCCCTGGCCGGGGGTGAAGGTTACGGCGGAACGCGACCCCGGCGCGGCCATTTCGCTGTCGGGCTCGAAGAAGAAGATATTGCCGCTCCAGTGCTGCAGCGGAAACGTGCTTCCAGCGGGGCCCATGACCAGCGCCAGTTGATCTCCTTGCTGCTGGATCCGGGCATCGCCGTAGTAATCGTTGGCATAGGTGCCGATATAGGCATACGAGGGCAGCGCAGGCTCGGGATTGTCGGGCAGGGGCTTTCCCGCGTATTCCCCTGTCGGGGCGGTCATGGCGGCAAACTTGGGCTCGAAGAATTCGAACCAGTCGCGGGTGGTGCGCCCGTACTTGACGAGATCCATATACGTATTGGTGATGGCTTCGGCCGCGCCCACCGGCAGGGCGTTGGTCAGGGCGATGATGCCGGTGTCGGCGGCGGGAAGCAGCGCGAAGCTGGTGCCCGCCCCCATCAGGAAAGCGCCGGAGTGGCTGTACTGGACGTAGCCCGACGATGCCGTCGCAGGCATCGAGATGTTGAATCCGTAGCCGTAGTAGCCGGTGGGATCGCCCTTGGCGGCGGGCGGCATGGTGAGCATCTGGGGGCTGAGCGCCGGCCTCAGGGCGGCTTCGGGAACGATCTGCCTGCCTTGGTACTGGCCATCGTGCAGAACCATGATCATCCAGTTTGCCATGTCGCGCACGCTGGAACTCACCCCGCCGGCGGGCGACTGCGGGTCGGGCTGCCGCTGGGGCCCGGGCTGGAAAGCGCCATTGACGCGAACATGCGCAGAGGCCCGATTGCTGCGGGCCATGAAGTCCGCATAGCGGGAGCTGGTGGAGCTCATGCCCAGCGGGCCGTAAATGGCTTGGTCGGACAGGCTTTCCCAATCGGTGCCTGCGGCTACGGCCACGGCTTGCGCGCCGGCGGTAAGGCCGAAGTTGGTATAGGCATAGTGGCTGCCCAGGGGCTCCACGGGCAGATAACGCAGGCGCTCCAGCACCTGCCTGCGGTCGTAGCCCAGATCTTCCAGATCGTCGCCGGCATGGTCCGGCAAGCCCGACCTGTGCGCGTAGAAGTCGCCGACCGTGACCCGGGCGGTGGAACTCGGGTTTTGCAGGGCGAACCAGGGCAGGTACTTCACGACCAGGGTATCCCAGGAGACAAGCCCTTTGCCGACCTCGGCCGCAACCACGGTGGAGCCGACGGGCTTGGATAGCGATGCCAGCTGGAACACAGTGTCGGTGTCGACCGTATCCGGTTCGCCGAGCTTGCGCACGCCGAAGCCCTTGGCATAGACGGTTTTCCCTTGATGCACGACGGCGACCGCCAGGCCCGGAATGCCCGACCGGGCCATGACGTCGGCGATCACGCCGTCGAGTTGCGCCACGGCGGCGGTGACCTGGGCCGGGTCGATGGAGTTGGCCGAAGCGCTGGAGTCGTCGCTGCAGGAGGTTAAGGCGACAAGGGCCGCGGCGATCGGGATGGCCATGAAGAGCCGTGGGAACATGTTGTCTCCAGGTTTGCGTAGTGCCGGTATTATGTAATCCAAAGCCAGAAAATCAAAGACTAATGTCAGAAAGTTAAAGATTCCGCCCCGGTTTTTTTGCGTTTTGGCGACTATGGGTATTGTGCGCTGCGGCGCCGAGCGGTGCCGGCGTATAGGACGGGGCTCTTCGTTCTGCGACAATAGCGTGGTCTTGGTTTTGGTTGGAGCCGCACGGAATGGATAGAACGCTTAACGTGGCGCTGGCGGGCGCCGGCGCTTTCGGCATCAAGCATCTGGAAAGTCTTGCAAAGATCGACGGTGTACGGGTCGTCTCGCTGATCGGGCGCGACCCGGCCAAGACCCGGCTGGTGGCGCAGCGCCATGGCATCCGCCATGCAACGGTCGACCTGGGCGAAAGCCTGGCCATGCCTGAAGTCGATGCGGTCATTCTATGCACGCCCACGCCGCTGCATGCCGGGCAGAGCCTGGCGTGCCTGAAGGCGGGCAAGCACGTGCAGGTCGAGATTCCGCTGGCCGACAGCCTGGCGGATGCCGAAGCGGTGGCGGCTCTTGCGCGGGAGACGGGCCTGGTGGCCATGTGCGGCCATACCCGCCGCTTCAATCCCAGCCATCGGTATGTGTGGAACCGCGTCCGGGCCGGCCAGTTCAACATCCAGCAAATGGATGTGCAGACGTATTTTTTCCGGCGCACGAATCTCAATGCGCTGGGCGAGCCGCGCAGCTGGACCGATCATTTGCTATGGCATCACGCGG
Source organism: Eoetvoesiella sp. (assembly GCF_035555955.1). Taxonomy (NCBI): domain Bacteria; kingdom Pseudomonadati; phylum Pseudomonadota; class Betaproteobacteria; order Burkholderiales; family Alcaligenaceae; genus Eoetvoesiella; species Eoetvoesiella sp. The sequence goes on from NZ_DATMGA010000034.1 coordinate 52,027, forward strand.
CCCATACCGTGGATCTGTTCATGTATCAGACCGGCGGCGAAATCGTGCAGGCCAATGTGCTGCAAGGCCCTCGCCATCCGCTGCTGGGCATTGCCATGGACATGTCCATACAGCTCAAGTGCAGCACCGGCGCGCTTTGCACCCTGTCGCTCAGCTTCAACAACGACGGCCCCCTGGGCAGTTTCTTCCGGTACATCGGCGACACGGCGACGTATGTGGCGCGCTACGACGACCTGTTCGACGGCAGGGACGAAAAAATCGATGTCAGCAATGTCGATGTTTCGACGAACGGCATCGAGCTGCAGGACAGGGAGTTCGTCGCATCGATTCTCGAAGGCCGCGAGCCCAGGGCGAGCGTGGCCAGCGTATTGCCTTGCTATCAGGTGCTGGGCGAACTGGAGCGGCAACTCGGCGCCTGAGCGCCGTGCGGCGTTGCAAGCCTTGTGAAAGCCCTGTTTGTGGACCAGGCTGCGGGCTCAGTCGAACAAGTCGGGTTCGAGCAGGATGCTGCGATCGACGTCCTTGATGGCGGTGCGCCCGCAAAACGCCATGGTCACGTCCAGCTCGTTGGCGATCAGTTGCAGACCCCGCGTCACGCCGGCCTCGCCGAAGGCGCCCAGCGAATAAAGGAATGAACGGCCTATCAGCGTGCCTTTCGCGCCCAGCGCAACGGCGCGCAGAACGTCCTGGCCCGAGCGTATGCCGCCATCCATCCAGACTTCGATGTCGTTGCCCACGGCCTGCGCAATGCGCGGCAGCGCGGCGATGGAGGAGGGGGCTCCATCCAGCTGGCGGCCGCCGTGGTTGGATACGACAATGGCGTCCGCTCCGGTTTCGACCGCGAGGCGGGCGTCTTCGGCATCCATGATGCCCTTGAGTATGAGCTTGCCACCCCACAGTTTCTTGATCCATTCGATGTCGTTCCAGTTCAGGCTCGGATCGAATTGCTCGTTGGTCCAGGAGGCGAGCGACGACGTGTCGCTGATGCCTTCGACGTGGCCCACGATGTTGCCGAATTCGCGGCGTTTGGTTCCGGCCATGCCCAGGCACCAGCGGGGCTTGGTCAGCAGGTTGAGCAGATTGACCAGCGTGGGCTTGGGCGGCGTGGACAGGCCGTTCTTGATGTCCTTGTTGCGCTGGCCCATGACCTGCAGGTCGAGGGTGACCACCAGGGCCGAGCAGTTGGCCGCCTTGGCGCGGTTGATCAGTCTTTCCATGAAGCCTTTGTCGCGCATGACGTACAACTGGAACCAGAATGGGCGGCTGGTGTGCGCGGCGATGTCCTCGATGGAGCATATGCTCATGGTGGACAGGGTGAAGGGGATGCCGAATTTTTCAGCGGCCTTGGCTCCAAGGATTTCGCCGTCGGCGTGCTGCATGCCGGTCAGGCCCGTGGGGGCGATGGCCACGGGCATGGCCACGTCGATGCCCGCCATGGTGGTTCGCAAGCTGCGTTTTTCAATGTCGACCGCCACGCGCTGCCGGAACTTGAGCTTCTGGAAATCCGTTTCGTTGGATCGGTAGGTGCCTTCGGTCCATGAGCCGGAATCGGCGTAATCGTAGAACATCCGGGGCACGCGCCGCTTGGCCACGGCACGGAAGTCTTCAATGCAGGTGATTTTGGAAAGCTCGGTCAATATTGTCTCCTGGGTCGGCGCAAATGGAATGCCTGGCGGCCGGATCCAGGAATTGTAAAGGCACAGCCGTTTTTTTAGGAAGGGATGGCCGAATGGGCACGATGCGTGCCCGTCCGGCTGCATGTGCGCCTTGCTTGCGCCGGCGCCGGTAAATCGGCCCGAGGCCTTTCCGATGGATGGGCTTTATGTACGTCCGAGCTCGGGGGCTTCGCTGGCGTAGACGGCCAGGGCGGTTTCGCCGTTCCACCAGAAGACGCGGGCCACCGTGGCCCGCCGGGCGATTTCCAGGGCCTGGACGGCGTCGCTTTCGATGAAATGGGTATGGCCGCGGGCCACGATGGCCCTGGCCTTGTGTTCGGCGGTCTGGGCGGCGGCGTGGACCGATTCGTCGCGCATGACCAGCGGGCCGTGGAAGCCGTGGCGGTCGAGCCAGTCCCGGGTTCGTCGGCGGTCCTGTTCGGGCCGGCCGGTGATGATGGTCAGGCTGGAGAGGTCCCGGTCCGGCAAGATGGTGCTGGGCGGCATGTTGTCGCGCCTGCCGAGCGTACCGGCCAGATCGCTTTCGTATTGGCTGGCAGGCAGGTCGGGCAGCAGGATGCCGTCCAGGTCGATGGCCCACGAGGCGTATTCGTGCTCGGGCCTGTCGGGCTGGTTGTTGGTGGCGGCGAACGCGGGCGCGACCGATTCGCGCTCCCAGGGGAACCAGGCCCGCCATCCCGGCGGCATGCGCCTGCCTGAATCCGGCTGTATGCGTGATTCGCCGTCGTAGGCCAGCGTGAATACGTGGATGCCGTGCCCGGCGGCAGCCAGGAAATCGCGGCAGTCCAGCAGGGTGGTGCCCCGCCCAGCGATGTCTTCCACCAGCAGCAGGCGCGCGCCGCTGGCCGGTGTTTGCGCGGTAAACCAGGAAACGCGCCGCGAACGGCGCTCGTAGGCCAGGGCGAACAAAGGCAGCCCCAGGGCGGTGGAGGCCATCAGCGCCGGCGCCAGCCCGCCCCGCGCGATGGCGACCACGGCGTCAAAGCCCATTTGGCGCCATCGGGGAATGTGTTCGGACACGACCGCCTCGACCCGGGAGTAGTCGTACGAGAAAGCTGACAGCCTGTCTTGCATTGATGTTTCCCTGCCTTTTTGCGAATGCCTTGTCGCCTGGATGTGAAAAGCCTACGATGCTCCGGGGCTCTCCATCGTGCGGAGCGTCCGGATCGTAGCCGTTCAATCGGAACTCACACAAAACTCGGCTCTTCATCATTAAAGGGGGACAGCGACATTCATTAGACTTGTTTTTGCGAAGAAACACGTTTAATGGAGGCAATGCCGATGTCCCCCGTAGATTCTATCTTAGGAATCCGAGATTTATGGATTGAACGAGTCGAGCGC
>NZ_DATMGA010000035.1:0-57719 GCF_035555955.1 Eoetvoesiella sp.
CTTCGCCCTGTTCATCGTAGACATTGAACGAATACTCGTCGTAGCCGTCGAAACTCAGCCACTTGTCGCGCATCACGGCTGACAGGCTGATCGGCAGGCCGCCGGCCGGCCCGCCCGACACATACGATATCTGCACATCAGCATGCAACGACTTGGGCGCCACCAGCAGCGCCGCGCCGTCTTCACCGCTGATCTTCAGGCTGCCCGCCAGCACCGGCAGCTTGAATTCCTCGACCTGGAACTGGCCGCTCGGTGGAACATAACCATTGCCCTTGCCGGTCAGCGTAACAGTGTACAGCCCCAGCTTGGCGGTTTTGGGAACCGCGAAACTGCTGACCGCGTCCAGCCCGCCGGAAGCTGTCTTGCGCCACGACAAAGGCTGCTCGCTGCGCTCGCCCGATCCCTGGTGCTCGATCACCAGCGTCGTGGGCAACTGCGTCACGTCGTCCGGCGCGGCCAGTCCATCGCGGGTCTGCACGCGGATGAAATGCTTCATGGAAACGGTGTCGCCCGCGCGCAGCAAGGTACGATCGAACACGGTGTGCGCGACCACGGTGGGCGTCGGCTCGGTATCGGTGGGAACGTTGAAACGCCACGACTCGATCCCCCGGTTCCAGGACGACAGCACGAACGAAAAATCCGCCTTGCCATGGGCCAAGGGGTGGCTGGCCGGAATGCGCGCCGATACGTAGACGCCGCCAAGCCCTGTGGCGGGGCAGTAGTCACGCGCATCCAGGGCTTGCGGATAGTGCCAGACTCCCTGGGCATCGGTCTTTCCCGATGCCAGCGCATTGCCGTCGCAATCCAGAATATTCACCAGCGCATCGGGCACGACCTTGCCCTGATCCAGCGTCGTCACCCAGACCAGCGCGTCGTCGCGCCCTCGTTTCAGGTGCACGCCAAGATTGGTGACCAGCGCCGAGCTGCGCACATACATGGGCCGCCCCGACTTCAGCAGCGACGCCCCCAGCCGCGCCGACTCCACTTCCAGCACATGATAGCCGGGCTCGGGAACCGGAACGCCGATGACCTCCAGGGGCCGGGGGTCGCCCTTGTTCAATGGGGGCAAAGCCAGCTCGCGCACGTCCTTGCGCCCCGCCAGGGCGGCGAAGCCGCGCACGTCCATGGGCTTGCCCTTATCGCCAACAGGCTCCTGGTCGGCCATGATTCTATTCACTTGGCCGCGCGTCCAGAAGCCTTCTTCCAGGCGCTGCAAGCGCGCATACCAATGCAGGACATCGACATCGTCCTGGGTGACGTGGTCGCGCACCGTTCCCGCGGGCACGGCAAGCTCGCTGGCCTGCAGCCCGGCCTCGACATTGCGCACCGACAGCGACACGCTGGGAGGCTCGCCGCCATCGCCGGCGGCGGCCGGCGCATAAGCGAAGCGCTCGATCACACCGAAGGGCGCCGCGGCGAACTTCACCAGGGGCGGAAATGCCGCCGTGGCAATCTCCAGCGGAAACCGATCCGCGTTGCTCAGGGGACGGCCGGCATCGTCCTTCATGCCATCCGGCAACTGGAGCGACAACTTGGCCTGCTCGGGAAAGGGTCCGATGAATCGCACATGATCGACCGTGCCCCGATATGCCGCGTCATCGTTTTTCGCGGGCGACAGTTCGCCCGAAGGCGTCTTCAGGCGTATCCCGGCAGCCAGCTCGCTGGGCAAGGGAGCGCTGAAACTCAACGTGATCGGCGATACCGGCGTGCACGCCGCATTGGCGTTCTCGCGCAGGCAACTGAACGATGCCGTGAAAGGCTGGCGCACGGTGTATTCGAAAACTTGCGCCTTGTCCGTAGCCACGCCGGAAGGAGTCGCCACCCCCGCCCCAACCACCAGTTGCAATCCGGCATCGGCCGGCAAACGGCGTTTGCATTGCACCAGCTGGAAGCTGGCGTCGCGCCGATCGTCGGGAATGTCGGACGCATCCAGAATAGCTTTGCGCTGGTCGCCCTCGATCACGCGCACCGGAATTTCTTCGCCCAGGCCCTGCGCCAGGCAGGCCGAATGCGCCAGCAGCGTGGCCGGGTCCACCTTGCCGTTGAAGTGCAGGACAAAAATCTGTTCCTCGTCGACTTCCGGGCCATAAGGACGGGTATCGACGATATGCGGGCCGCCGGTGGAAAAGCTGAACCGGGTCTTGCCGCGCAAGGTTTCGCCGGCCAGCGTGCGGAACGCCTTGTCGACCTTGGCCTCGCACCGCACCCCCGGCCCCGGGGCCTGGATGAATACATAGGTCCAGCGCCTGGCATCGACCCAGCGTCCCTGCCCCTTCACACCGGCATCATCGCACTCGACCCGCAACGGCGCCGCAGCCTGATCGTCGCCCACGGCCACCACCGGCACATCGAACGTAGCCTTGACGCTTTCCACCACCGAGACCCGGCCCTGCGGGGAAAACTGCGTAATCTGGGCCGCCTGCGCAAAGCAAAGCGGCAAAAATGCGGACAAGATCAACGCTGCGCGGCGAACCATGGCAATCCCCTCTTCCCGTTTGCGGGTTATCAGCCGTGCAGTTTACTCAATAAGAAAGGGATGAAAGGTAAAATTCCGTTCGCTGGGCAAAAGCCCGCCGAGTATGCGATAATTGCCGGCTTGTTGGCCCTCTAGCTCATGCTTGGTTAGAGCAGCGGACTCATAATCCGTTGGTGCCGTGTTCGACTCACGGGGGGGCCACCAAGAACACCAAATACTTGGGCCAACCTCTTCGGGGTTGGCCTTTTGCTTTGCTCATGGTGGGTTTTACCAGCGTCGCAACCTCGACAATTCGGCCCGGTTCAGCCGCGCGGCTTCGTCCACCGCGTAGCTCTGCTCTCCCGGCTCGTAGCTTCCCTTGTAGATGCACCGGCTGCGGTTGCCCGCACAGTCGTCGCCCGCCGAGGTCGAGGCGGGTTTTCGATCGGAACCGCCAAGACCGATGACGGAGCACCCGGAGACAAAGACGGCAAGCAGCAGCGCAATGCCGCATCGGCTGAACATTCGAATGGACATTCCCCAATCCTGCAAAATTGTTGTAACCCTTGTTATAGCAAACCCGTGGCAGCCGTGCCGAATCGAACTGTATCCATCGATAACCAGTCTGAACGAAACAGGCCCTAAAGCGACATCCCGCCCGACACCTCGATCGCCACGCCGTTGATATAACTGGCGTCGTCGGAAGCCAGGAATGCATAGACATTGGCAATTTCGGCCGGCGAGCCAAGGCGGCGTTGCCAACACTGGTCGCGCAGGCGGTCCAGCACCTTCCCGGGCATGGACTTGAGGATGTCGGTTTCAATGAATCCCGGGCACACGGCATTGACCCGGATTCCCTTCGGCCCCAGCTCCCGCGCCCACGTCTTGGTCATGCCGATCACGGCGAACTTGCTGGCCGCGTAGTTCGTCTGGCCGAAATTTCCATACAGGCCCACAACGCTGGAGGCGCTCAGTATCACGCCGCTCTTTTGTTCGATCATGGTGTCGACGACGCTCTGCGTGCACTGGAACACCCCCTTCAGGTTGACGTCGATGACTTTGTCGAACTGCTCCTGCGTCATTTGGGCGAGCCTTGCGTCCTGCGTGATGCCGGCGTTGTTGACCAGGATATCGACACGGCCGAACTTGCTTTTTACGTCGTCCACCATTTCGTCGATGGCCTCGCGCTGCGTGACATCGAGCGTGTACGCATGGGCGGAATGGCCGTCCGCGTTCAGTGCTTGCGCCTCTTGCTGCACCATTTGGGAGTTGCGGTCGCACAGGATCACGGTGGCGCCCTCGCTGGCGAATTTCCTGGCGGTTGCCTGCCCAATGCCCGCTCCGGCTCCGGTAATCAAAGCGACTCGTTCTTTAAGCTTCATTATTCTTGACCTTATCAAAGTGAAAGCGTTTTCGCGGCCGTGGATTCCGGCCAATAGCCAATAGCCAATAGCCAATAGCCAGAAAGAATACACGTATTTTCTCCAGGCATGATCGATGCCGCGCGCACATCGTACAATCGATGAGCCCGAGTTCGCCAGGCGTGCCGACTGTCCCCAACGCTCGAACCGGAATCGGCGCTGAACGTCCCGGCCGGCCGGACAGCGCACCCAGCGTGTCAACAAACCCTTATCGCCGCCAAGGATTCTCCCATGATCGTTCTACCCGTGATCCACCACCTTCATGCCACCCTCTCGCTGGAGCAGGCGGAAATAGCCGCCAAGGCGGGTGCCGACGGAGTATTCCTGATTTCGCATCAAGGAGCGGACGAAGAACTTCCGAGTGTCGGCAAGGACATCAAGGCAAGCCACGGCAATATGCTCGTCGGCGCAAGCCTGCTGCAAACAGATGCGCTGAAAGCCTGTGCGCTGCTCCAGGCCGCCGGCCTGGACACTCTGTGGGCGGACAACTGCTATGTGGATTCCAGTGGCGCGACAGCCCAAGCGGCCCAGCTTCACGAGCTTTCGCGCACCGGCCGTTCCATCCAGATCTTTGCCGGCGTTGCGTTCAAATACCAGAAGCCGGAACCGAATCCTGCCCTGGCGGCCTACAACACCCTGCAAGCGGGGTTTCTGCCCACGACCAGCGGCGCAGCCACTGGGTCGGCTCCACAGCTTGAAAAAATCACCGCCATGAGCGAACAGGTCCAGGGGCGCCTGGCCGTGGCCAGCGGGCTCAGCGTGGATAACATTGCCTTATTCGCCCCGTATATTTCGCACGCCCTGGTGGCCAGCTCCGTGTCCAGCGACGAGCATCATTTCGACTACGACACGCTGGCGCGCTTTGTGGATCTGGCCAAACGGCAGCAGGCAGGCCAAGTCCCCCATTGCCGATAGCGAACCGCCTATGACTGCGCCGCCTTCGGGCTGCGGTTTTCCAGCCAGTCGATGCCGGCCTCTCCGTGCGCGGTCAGCCATTCATTGGCCTTGCGAAAATGCCCGCAGCCCATGAACGGCCTGGGCGGACGCATTGCGGACAAAGGCGATGGATGATTGGCCTTGAGCACCAGTATCGGCCCCGCGGCCGGATGTTCGTCGAGCAGGGCCTGTTTGGATTGCGCATGCGAACCCCAAAGCAGAAAGACCTTGGGGCGCGGGACGCGCAGCACGCGCTGAATGATGGCGTCGGTAATGATTTCCCAGCCCCGCTTGGCATGCGATGCCGGCTTGTGGGCTTCGACGGTCAGGGTGGTGTTGAGCAGCAATACGCCGCGCCGGGCCCATCGAATCAGGCTGCTGCGCTGGGGAACGAAGGCGTCGGGATACTCCTTCGACAGCTCGGCAAACATGTTTCTGAGACTGGGAGGCATGGGACAATTGTCGGGCACCGAAAAAGCCAGCCCCTGGGCCTGGTTCGGGCCATGGTAAGGGTCTTGCCCCAGGATCACCACCTGCACGTCCTGCGGCGCGATTTCCAGCAGCACCCGGAACGGCCGCAACGGGAAAATCATGGTTCCCGCGGCAAGACGCTGCGCAAGAAAATCGTCCAGCGAGCGCAAGGTTTCCTGCTCGCGCGCACCGGAAAACGCCTCTTGCCACTGGGGCGGCAGGACGTCGACATGCGCAAACAAATCTCCTTGAAACGCGTTCTGCACTGCGTTGATGGTGGCTTCCGGCATAATCCTTTCCTTAGTGCTTTTGACGGATTGTAAGCCCTTCGCCGCATCCAAATGCTAACGGTATAGAATCCCCGGAAACCACAGGGCTATCTGCGGAAACGCCACCAGCAACAGCAACAAGGCAATGGGCGCCGCCAGGAACGGAATCACCCCACGATAAATCACCGACAACGGAATATCGGGCGCCTGGGCGCGGATCACGAAAATATTCATGCCCACCGGCGGATGGATGAGCCCCAGCTCGACCACCAGCACCAGCACGACCCCGAACCATACCGGATCGAAGCCGGCTTCGGTGACCAGGGGAAAAAACACGGGCACGGTGATGAGCACCATGCCTATGCCGTCCAGAAAGCATCCCATCACAATGTAGAACAGGATGAGGATGAGCATGATGACGGCGGGCGACGCATGCAGGCTGCGGGTCCACTCGACCAAGGTATGCGGCAGCTCGGTCAGCACGACGAAGTACGAAAAGATGAACGCGCACAGCACGACCAGAAACAGCATGCTGGAAATCAGTATGGTTTCCACAAACGCCGCATGCACGCGGGCAAGCGGCAGCCGTCGCCTGAGCAAGCCCAGCAGCAAGGCGCCGAACGACCCGACCGCCGCGGACTCGGTGGGGCTGAACCAGCCCAAATAGATACCCCCTATCGAAACTCCGAACAACAGAATGATCTCCCACATGCTGAACAACGCGCGCAGCCGTCCCTTCCAGCCTATGTTCGGCATGGCTTCCTCATGGTTGTCCTTGCGATGCACCATCCAGCCCAGCACGACACCGTAGAACAGGGTGAGCAATATCGAGGGAATCAAGGCCGCGGCGAACAGCTTCTGCACCGACTGCTCGGCAATGATGGCGTAGATGACCAGGATGATGGATGGAGGAATCAGGATGCCCAGTGAACCTCCTGCAGCGATGACGCCGGTGATCAGCTTGTCGCCATAGCCGGCCCGCCGCATTTCGGGCAGCGCGATCCGGGACATGGTGGCGGCAACCGCCAGCGACGAGCCGCACACCGCGCCGAAAGCCGCGCTGGCGCCCAGCGTCGCATACGCCGGCCCGCCACGTGCACCGGAAAACAACGCGCGAACCGAGCTGAACAACTGGCTCGAAATACCGGCGCCCGAAGCCAGGGCCCCCATCAGCACGAACAGCGGCACCACCGACAAGGCATAGGCGGACCCCATTTCAAACGGCGTCGAACCCAGGACGATGAAGGCCTTGTCGAAGCCGCTGATGGCGGCATACCCCAAAGTGCCGACCAGCCCCATGGCAATGGCCACGGGAACCCGGGCGAAGATCAGAATCAGCAGCGCCATCATGCCCAACAACCCAATGTACTGAACGCTCATTCGCGACCTCCGGCAATGGAACCCTCCTCGCCGTCCAGCGGGCGCCGGACAAGACGGCACAGCTTGTACAGCGCGGCAAGAAACGCGGCGAGAATACCCACCAGGCACGGAATCCACAGCCAGGCCAGAAGTATCGGCAGATCCGGCTTGCGGTCTCCGTATACATAGGCCTCCCAGGCGGGCGCCGGCATGTACCGCAGCAGCAGGCCAAGGAACACCACGGCAAGCAGCAAGGCGATGACCTTCAGAACATGCACGGAACGCGGGCCGACGAAGTGATCGACGACATCGACCATGATATGAGTGTCGTCGAGGAAGGCCTCGCCGATGCCAAGGAACACGACAAAGACCATCAACGTCTCGACGATGTCGTAGGTTCCCAGAATGGGGACCGAAAACAAATTGCGCAGCAGGACGTCGGCCATCGTCACGAGCATCATAAGGGCCAGGGCCAGCCCGGCCACGAGGGTCAGCGCCCGAAAGCAATACCGCACGACCCGGTGGAAGCGGCCGCCGCGATGAGTGGTCAAGGACATGTCATTGCTCCTTGGCGCGCGCGGCAATGGCCTCCTTCAGTCTTTGCAGCATGACCTTGCCCGGCAGGCCTTTTGCCTCGAGCGCGGCGACCTTCTTGTCGATCAGCCCGGCGGTAAGCGTTGCGTAGGCCTTGGCATCGGCATCGCTCAGCCGCACGATCTTGACGTTGTGCGCTTTCATGTACTTGAGGCCGCGCTCGTCGGCAAGGTCGGAGTCGGTACCGACCCGTTTTGCGCCGGCATTGCCGGTGGTCTGGTCGATCAGGGCCTGCAGATCCTTGGGAAGATCCGCATAGCTCTTGGGATTCATCACCATCGCAAACGTGACCACCCCGGCGTTGAAAGCCGTTGCATATTTAAGGTCGGAGCCCAACTGGAAGCTCTCAGCCCCTTCGTAGGACATCAAGGTTCCATCTATGGTGCCCTTGTTCAGGGCATCGGCCACCTCGGATGGCGCCACGCCCACCGGCGTCGCGCCCAGCGCCGACAACAGCGACGCATACACCGTGCCAGGATGGCGGATACGCAGACCGTGCATCTGCTCCAGGGTGGTGACCTCTTTGGCGGAGGTAAGCAGCGGAATTGGCGGGGTCGACATGAAATACAGCACTTTGACGCCTTTGTATTCCTTTGCCAGCAAGTCCTTGACGTCCATGAGCGCCTGCGAGCCCGTCCTGCCGTTGGGAATGAGTGTGGGGTATTGCGCCAGCTCGGTCATGGGAAAGCGGCCGGGCGTCGCCCCTTGCAATACGTACGCAATGTCGGCCACTCCAGTGCGCGCCAGGTCGAACTGGCGATTGACCGGCCCCATTTGTCCCGATGGAAACAGCTTGAGGATCAGCCGTCCGCCGGATTTCTCCTTGAGTTCCTTGGCCCAACGCCTGATCTCGATATTGATGGTGTGCTTGGGCGGCAGATAGCTCGACACCTTGAGCTCGTAAGTTTGTGCCGCCATGGCCGGTGAAGCGAAAGCAAGAACGGCGGCCGCAGCCGCGCCCAGAAACATACGTCGTGTACTCATGGTTTGTCTCCATAATTATCGGAAACCCTCCGGGCATCTTGCCCTGTCTTGGGTGTCCGGTCTTGAATTCAACGATCAACGCATTATTTGCTGCCTGTCTACCACAGGCCCGATCGGGCCTGAACACTTAAACGAAACCTCCGTCCGGCCTTCCCGGCCGGCACGGCGAACCTGGCGAACGAGCCTAGGTGGAACTGGAAAAGCCGCCATCGATGACGACGACTTCGCCGGTAACGAAACGATTTCCCTGCACGAGGCTGAGCATGGTCTGAGCCACGTCGTCGGCCGTAACGCAGCGCTTCAAGGGCGTCAGCCTGGCCCGCCTTTCCATGAGGCGGTCGTAATTGTCCTGGAGCATGCGCTTCATCCAGTCGCCTTCCATCCAACCCGGAGCGACGGCATTGACGCGGATATCGGGACCCAGGTTGTAGGCAAGAACCTTGGTCAGGCTGACCACCGCGGCCTTGCTGGTGGCATAGGCCAGAGGCTGGGGCCCCGGGCGCAGCCCGACGATGCTGGCCGTGTTCACCACGCAGCCTCCCGCGGCCTTGAGCATGGGCACGGCCGCCCTAGTCACCTGGAACATGCCGCGCACATTGACCGCGAACACGCGATCCCAGTTTTCGGCGGTAACGCCCTCGAAATCCTTGGGGCTGATGGCCGACGTCGTGCCCGCGTTGTTGATCAGAGCGTCCAGTCTGCCGAAGCGTTGCTCCACCTGGGCCAGCATTTGGCGCACGGCGGCATCGTCGCTGACGTCGCACTGAATCAGGATGGTTTCGGCCCCAAGATCCGCCGCGGCCCGAGCGGTTTCATCGGCCGCCGCCTTGCTGCTGCTGTAGTTGATGGCCACGTCGTAGCCCGCCCCGGCCAGCGTCAGCACCGCGCTGCGCCCTATGCCCGTGCCTCCGCCCGTAACCAGAGCGACCGGCTTTTCATGATTCATATTGCCTCCTGCCTCGTTTGATTATTATGAACATGTTCCACTTTAGATCATGATCATATTTATGGCAAGAAAAAATCCACCAGCCATCGAACGGAAGCCGGCAACCAATCCACTCGGCAAAAATCATTGACATGAAAATGATCAAAATCTAAACTGAACATGTTCATATTATAAAAACAACCATCCATATGGAAAGGCCGACCCAGGCCGCCGTTCAGTCCGTAACCATCAGGAGGAAGAAAATGCTTGAAGGAGTCGTCCCGTTCCCGCCGGAATACGCCAGGCGCTATCGTGAAAAAGGCTATTGGAAAGACAAGTCGCTGGCGCAGGAATTCGCAGCCGTATTCGACAACTACGCCGACCGGGTGGCGTTCATAGATGGCGAGCGCTCGTACACCTATGCTTGGATGGACCAGGCCACCGACAGGCTGGCGCTGAACCTGCTGGACATCGGGTTGAAACCGCTGGATCGCGTCGTCGTCCAGCTTCCGAATGTCATCGAGTTCGTCATCCTCTATTTTGCGCTGCAAAAAATCGGCTGCATCCCCATTGCCGCGCTGTCCAGCCACCGCTACCAGGAAGTCAGCCAGTTCGTGACCCTGTCCGGCGCGACGGCCTGCGTATCGCCGGATCGCCAGGGCGATTTCGACTTCCAGGAAATGATGGCCCGCGTGCAAAAACAAAGCCCCTTCCTCAAACACCGCATTGTCCTGGGCAAGCCTGAAAGCGGGTTTCATTCGCTGCGCGACCTGATAGACACCCCGCCCGCGCATCCGGACAGATCGCGGCTCGAAGCCATCGACATCGATCCCACGGATCCCGCCGTGTTCCAGCTTTCGGGCGGCACCACGGGCATTCCCAAGCTCATACCGCGCACGCACAACGACTACGCCTACAACTCGAAAATAGCCGCCAAAGTCTGCCGGATCGAATCGCATCACGTATTGCTCGTCATCCTGCCCATCGCGCACAACCTTCCCCTTGCCTGCCCTGGCATCCAGGGCTTCATGTTCCAGGGGGCCAAGGTCGTGCTTTTGGCCAGCACGCGTCCGGAAGACGTATGCGCGGCCATCCAGCAGAATGGCGTCACCCACATCAAGGTCGTTCCCGCTTTGCTGATCCGGCTGCTGAACGACCCGGTGCTCGGCCAATACGATCTCTCGTCGCTGAAGGTCATCCAAAGCGGCGGGCAGCGGCTGCAGCCCGAAGTGCGCATGCTGGCCAAAAGGCTGATACCCAGCGCCTTCATCCAGGAAAATTTCGGCATGGGCGAAGGGCTGCTGTTTTTCGTGCGGCACGACGACCCCGAAGACGTTCGCCTGGAAACGGTTGGCAGCCCTGTCTGCCCCGACGACGAGGTTCGCATCGTCGACGAGGACGGCGTGGACGTGCCATTCGGCGAAACCGGCGAGATGTGGTGCCGGGGCCCCTACACCCTGCGCGGCTACTTCGGTGTTCCCGACTACAACAAGACCGCCTTCTCTCCCGACGGGTTCTATAAATCGGGCGACCTGATGCGCCAGCACCCATCGGGGCGCTACATGGTCGAAGGCCGGCGCAAAGACCTCATCAACCGCGGCGGAGAAAAAATCAGCGCCGAGGAGATCGAGAACCTGATCCTCTCCCACCCCTCGGTCAAGGACGTTGCATGCGTTCCCATTCCCGATCCGGACATGGGCGAGCGGATGTGCGCCTGCGTGCTGCTGCATCCCAACGCAACACTCGACTTCAAAGAGCTGAAGCACTTTCTCATGGACAAGGAGATCGCCAAATACAAGCTCCCCGAACGCCTGGAAATCATGACCGAGTTTCCGCTGTCCACCTTCGGCAAGGTTTCCAAAAAGAAGCTCCGGGAAAACATTACCGAAAAGATGAAAAGCGAACAGAGGAACTCCGGCGCGGCCACCGCCTGATCCGGCCGCCCCGCTCCATTACCCACGAGGGATCTACATCATGAGAATCATCGACCTGCATTGCTATCCCAACACCGAACAATGGACCGCATGCCAGCAACCCTACGTCGACGCCCTGGCTGAATACTGGAACCGCCCCTGGCTGCCCAAAACCGAAGAAGAGGTGGTCGGGGAGTTCGCCGCCGCGGGCGTGGAGGCCGTCCTGGTGGCCCTGGACCTGGAAACCACCATAGGCACACCGCCGTGCAGCAACGAATACGTGCACGGCATGTGGAAGCGCAACCCGGATCGCATTATCCAGGCCTGGGGGGCCCTGGAGCCTTCCAAGGGAGAGCTGGCCATCCGCGAAGCGCAACGGGCCGTCAGGGAATTCGGCATGCTGGGCTTTCACTTTCATCCCATCATGCAGCATTTCTCGGTGGACGACCGGCGATACTACCCGCTGTTCGAGGAAATTTCCCAGCTTGGCGCGGCGGTGATGATAGACGTGGGCACCACCGGCATGGGGGCCGGCATGCCCGGAGGCATGGGCGCCCTGATCCGCCACGCGCACCCCAGCGCCATCGACGCGCTGGCCGCCGATTTTCCCAAGCTCAAGATCATCATGGCGCACCCCGGCTGGCCCTGGGTCGATGAAACCACGGCGGTCGCCCTGCACAAGGGCAATGTCTATTGGGAGATGTCGGGCTGGGCTCCCAAGTATTTTTGGCCACAGTTAAAAATAGACATGCGCTCGCGTCTTCAGGACAAGGTCATGTTCGGCAGCGACTATCCCAGCATGCCTTACGAGCGCCTGCTGCGCGAATGGGGCGAGCTGGGCTACACGGACGCCGTCATGGAAAAGATATTCCATGGCAATGCCGAACGCATACTGGGTCTGTAGCGAAGCCGGCGCCGCCGCGCGTCCAGCCGCGGCTACACAGGCTCCAGGCCGTGGATGTACAGCTTGAACTGCTTGCGCAATGCGGACAGCCCCGCCTTCAGGTCGGGGTTGTCCTGCGAGATCCATAGGCGCACCGCGCCCGCATAAATAAAGAACAGCCCCAGGGCAACGTCGGCCGGCTTGGCGCCGGAGCGTATTTGCCCGCGTTCTTGCGCCCCCGCCACCAGCTGCATGACGGTATCGACGACGCGCAGGCGGTTCTCGTTGAATTCGACCGAGAGCTTGCCGTGCTGATAAAAAGCCAGTTCGCGCAGCAGGATTCTCGACAAGGTGGGGTTGCCGGCGAAGTCCTCGTATAGAACCGAAAAGAACGTCACCAGTTGTTCGAGCAGCGGCCGGCGGGGATTCACCGCGCGGACGCCCGCCTGCTGCAATTCGTTGAGATGATCGACGTAGATGAGAAAGATGAGATCGCGCTTGTCGTCGGCATAATTGAACAAGGTGCCCAGGCCCACGCGCGCGCGCTTGGCAATGTCGCGCGTGGTCGCGGCATCGTAGCCCAGCTCGGTGAAAAGCTCTTTGGCGGCGCTTTTTATGCGCTGGAGCTTTTCCAGCTTGTTCTGTTCCCTCAGTCCCAGGGCTGGCTCGTCGTTCGCGCCGGTTTTTTTCATTAATTAACCACTTATTCGGAGATAAAGCCGCCAGCAGGCCCCGCCGCCGGCGGAACTGCGCGCCGCCGGCCGCCTGCCGCTCGACGCGGGCAAGGCCCTTCATTTTATCATCAGGCCGAACAAGTTCAATTATGAAATGCGTCAGGGCCTGTTAACAGGCCCTAGATAAGGAACTGCTCGAGCGTGGACGGCGCGAACAAGTCCGCGATGCCCATCTTGCGCTCGGAAAGGCCCTGCGTATGGTGATAGCGCAGGAACGCCTCGATCGCCGGCTCGTTGCCCTGTATCCCGTAGCGCCAATAATCGGCGCCCATCAGGGCGATCGTGTCGCGGTATTCGTCCGCCACCCAAGGCAGCATGACCTTCAAGGCGGCCAGCTCGCTCAGCGACTGCTGCGCAACATCCTTGGCCTGGGTGAACGCCTTGAGCACGCTGGCCGGCAGCCACGGGTGCTGCTCGACGAGCTCGTTCTTGATGCCGACGACATGCATCATGGGAAAGATGCCGGTCCTGGCGAAATAGTCTTTTTCGGCCCGACGAAAATCCGGGAACAAGCGTCCGATATTGGCCTGCCCATTGGCAAAGGCGCTGGGCACGCGCGGCGCGATGATGCCGTCTATCTTGCCGTCGATGAACCACTGGTTCAGCGTTTCCGAGGACGGTATGGGCTGGATGTCGAGCCCGGCGGTATTGGACAGCGCCACCTTTTCGTGCCGGCCCGGCTGCTCCACCCCGCCGGTGCGCCAATGAATGTCCGACGGCTTGACGCCGTACTCGTCCTCCAGAATGCCCCTGGCCCAAACCAGCGCCGTCAGCTGGAACTCGGGCACGCCCAGGGTCTTGCCGACAAGATCGCGCGGCTCGCGGATGCCGCGGTCGGTGCGTATGTAGATGGACGAATGGCGGAACATTCTTGAAAGAAAGACCGGAATCGCCACATACGGCGATGCGCCGCGCGAACGCAGCACGGTATAGCTGCTGAACGAAAGCTCCGCCACGTCGAATTCGGCGGAGCGCAGGGCGCGGAAGAAGGTCTCCTCCACCGGCAGGGACAGATAGTTGGGGTCGCATCCCTCCACCTGCACGCGCCCATCGAACAAGGCGCGCGTGCGGTCATAATCCCAGCAAGCCACCGTTAACGGCAATTTCATCTCTTAGCTCCTTAAAACCGGGCCTGTCTCAACCCGTTGTCGTCCATGCTGCAGTCAATCGTCCGGCCGCCGACGGCGGCCTGCAATACCCCGGCGCAGCGAGGCATTGCCCAAAAACCTCAGGCCTCGTCCATATCGGCGGCCAAGGCGTTCACATCTCTGGTGATTCGCCGGGCCAGTTCGGCAACCGCCCCGCCCTGCGCCTCGAGAAGCTCGGGACGGTACAGGGCCATCGGCCGCACATTGCTGATGCTGCCGATGACCTTGCCCTCTACATTGAAAATGGGCGCGGCAATGCCGAATACATTCACCTCGGGATCGATTTCGGCAAAAGCGCTGGCAAACCCCTGCTTGCGGATGGCTGCCAGCTTCTTTTTATAGGCGGGCCAGCTTGCCGCAAAATTCTGCGGCTCGCCGTCCGGCTGGTTTTCCAGATAGAGCCGCATCAATTGACGCTCGGGCAGCCACGCCAGGATGGCCGTGGAGGTCGCCCCGCGAAACAAAGGCATGGGATTGCCGCGCTGATAGCTGAGCGGGGCATCCAGGTTTCCGTACTCGCCGATGGCAATGACGCGATCCCGGAACAGGCGGCACAAATGCCATTTCTGCGTTTCGCTCAGTTGCGGCAGCTCCGCCTCGATGGACTGCATGGCGACCAGCATGGGGTCGGACAGGGTCAGTTGCCGGTTCAGCTGGATGATGCGCGGGCCAAGGCTGTAGCGGCCCGTCTGCACCGGCGCGACAAGGCCCGAATCCGCCAGCTCGTTGATGTAGCGGTAAACCGCCGACTGGGTGAACCCCGAGGCTTTCACCAAGCCGCCCACCGACCAGACCGGTTTCCGGCAGGTAAAGAAATCCAGCAACGAAAGCATGCGCTCGAGGCTGGATGCCTTGGCCGGCCCGACATGCTCGGGGGGTTCCGTGTCTAGATTAAGCATACGAGTCCTTGAAAGACGCAGTATCCGAAGCGAAAACCTGCGCGCACGAGCCGGTACAAAGCGACGTGCTCTTCTTGCGCCCTGCCAGGCCCGAAACATCCCGACAAGGACGGAATCAGTTTCTTATTTTATAGATATAAATAGAAATTTGCATATTGCAGGAATTTATCGGGATTCCAGCACGAGGGATCGCGCAGCCGCCTCAATCGAGCCGAAGCTTTCCATGCATCGCGACGCCGAACACATGATGCCCCATCTCCCATCGTCCGGCCGAGGCACAAAGCACGGCAATGCTTGCGCATACACCTACTCGAAGCGGGGGATACTTTGCGCCGGTCGCCTTCCTGATGTAGTATCGAACGATGCTCCCGCACCGGGCCAAGCAACACCCATTTGCCGACTGATACATATGCCCTCTGGTTCCAGCCTGAAACTGCACACTATGGGTGCGACCCCTGCCAGCACAGATACCCTCGACCTTTTCGAAGCCTCCCCCACCTCGATGTGGCTGGAAGACTACAGTGACTTGCGCAAGCTGTTCGACACCTGGCGCCAGGCCGGCGTTACCGACCTGCGCGCCCACCTCGAAGCCGATCCCCGCCACATCGCCCAATGCTCTGAAAACATCCGCGTACTGCGGGTCAACCAGCGCACACTCGACCTGTACGGCGCCGCGTCGTTCGAAGAACTGTCGTCCCGTATGCAGGAAGTGCTGCGCGACGACACCTTCGAGGCACACGTCAGCGAAATGGTGCAGCTTTGGGAGGGCAGCACACAGTTCGAAAGCAAAAGCGTCAATTACGCCCTGAACGGCAAACGCCTGGACATCCTGCTCAAGGGCGTCATCCTGCCGGATCACCAAGCCAGCTGGGACCGCGTGCTGGTCGTCGTGGAAGACGTCACCGAGCTCGAAGACACCCGCCGGCGCGCCAACATCAGCGAACAATACGCCCACAGCCTGTTCGCCTATGCCCCGGTTTCGCTGTGGGTGGAAGACTTCAGCGCCATCAAGGCGCTGCTGGACGAATTGCGCGAGCAAGGCATCACCGATTTCCGCACCTTCACCGACGTCCACCCCGAATTCGTCGAACGCTGCATGGCGGAAATCCGGGTCCTGAACGTCAACCACTACACGCTGGGCATGTTCAAGGCCTCCAGCGAGGCCGAACTGCTTTCTCGCCTGCCGGAAGTCTTTCGCGACGAAATGTTCCCGCATTTCCGCGAGCAGCTCATCGACCTCTGGGACAACCGCCTGTTCCAGCAGCGCGAGGTCCTCAATTACGCGCTCGACGGCAATGTCGTCAACATCCATCTGCAGTTTTCCGTATTCACGGGGCACGAAGACAACTGGGACCTGGTGCTGCTTGCGCTTACCGACATCACCGCCCGCAAAAAGGCCGAGGCCTATCTCGAATACCTGGGCAAGCACGATGTATTGACCAAGCTCAAGAACCGGTCGTTCTATGTGGATGAGCTGAACCGCCTGGAGCGCAAGGCCAGGCTGCCCATATCGGCCGTCATCATCGACCTCAACAGGCTCAAGGAAATCAACGACAGCCTGGGACACGCCATTGGCGACAACATGCTTCAACGCACCGGCGAAATCCTGCTGCAGGCCGTGGACAAACCATTCCAGCCGGCGCGGATCGGCGGCGACGAATTCGCCATCCTGCTGCCGGGCGTGGACGAAACCGGCTGTGAAACGCTGGTCGAGAACATCCGCGAACTCATCGACCTGAATAACCAGTTCTACAACGGCCCTCCCCTGCATTTGTCCATAGGCAGCGCCACTTGCCATGCGGCGGGCCGGCTCGAGGAAACCCTGCGCGAAGCCGATTTACGCATGTACAAGGACAAGCGCAGGTACTACGAGCAATCCCCCGCCGACCGCCGCAAGTGGAACAACGAGGCTTCCGAATAGGCAAACGGGCGCACTACGCGCGGCGGGCGCGATGCGCGGCCACGCCGAATATCGCCACCCCGCCCAGGGCCAATGCCATGCCCACCCAGCCGGTGGACGTCCAGCCGTAGCCCCCGGCAATCGCCACCCCGCCCAGCCATGCCCCCAGGGCGTTGGCCATATTGAAGGCCGAGTGGTTCAGCGAGGCCGACAAGGTCTGCGCATTGGGCGCCACATCCATCAGGCGGATTTGCAAGGGCACGCCAATGGCCACCCCGGTTCCAATGAGGAACACGCTGATCATCGCTGTTACCGCATTGCCGGCCGCAAACGGGAAAAGCGCCAGCATGATCACGTTCCAGGCCAGCAGCATGCCGATGGCGCGCATGAGATGGCGATCGGTAAGCCGGCCGGCCACGATGTTGCCCACTATCATCCCCGCGCCGACGAACGACAGGGCGAAGGGAATGAGCCCGGGCGACACGCCCGAGACATTGATCAGGGTCGGGGCAATATAGCTGACCACGCTGAACAGGCCGCCAAAGCCGATGGCGCCTATGCCCAGCGTCAGCCATACCTGCTCGAGCTTCAGGGCTCCGAGCTCCTTCAAGGGGCTGTTGAGCCTGGAAGCGGGCACATGCGGCAGAATGAAACGCAGCAAGGCTATGGTAAGAATGCCGACCAGGCCCACGAACACGAAGGCGAAGCGCCAGCTCGTGGCCTGTCCGAGCCAGGTGGCCAGGGGATTGCCGATGAGCACGGCTACGTTCAGGCCCAGCATGACACGCCCCACGGCCTGGCCCCGCCCGGAAGGCTCGGCCATGGCGGCCGCCACCAAGGCGGCAACGCCGAAATAAGCCCCATGCGGCAGGCCGCTCAGGAAGCGGAACAGCATGACCGAACCATAGGTCGGCGCCAGCGCGCTGGCGAAATTGCCGGCCGCGAAGACCACCATCAGCACGATCAACAACAGGCGGCGCGGCAGACGCGCCGCCATGACGGCGATGAGCGGCGCGCCGATGACCACGCCCAGCGCATAGGCGCTGATCAAATGCCCGACCTGGGGCGCCGTGAGCCCGAGATCGGCCCCGACATTGGGCAAAAGCCCCATAATGGCGAATTCGCCCGTGCCTATCCCGAACCCGCCCATGGCGAGCGCGATTTCCGCCGCCGCGCGGCGGCGCCGGGAGATGGATTGCAAGGGGCTGTCGAGGTGCGTGGTAGTCATCGAGGCACAATATTCTGGCGGACAAGCTCGCCAGTATACTGGTACTTGCGCGGTTGCCGCGGGACGATCGCCTGAAATGACGGCAAGCCGCGCAGCCCTTCGTTTACTGTTTACTGATTGATACACCCGCCCCATGACCGACATCTCCATTCTGGATCTCGTACGAATCCGCGAAGGCGGCGACGCCCGCCGCGCTCTGGACTGCGCCCGCGACCTGGCCCGCCATGCCGAGGCCTGGGGCTATCGCCGTTTCTGGATGGCCGAACACCACAATATGTCCGGCATCGCCAGCGCGGCCACCTCGGTGGCCATCGGCCATGTCGCCGCCGGCACGTCGACCATACGGGTCGGCGCGGGCGGAGTCATGCTGCCCAATCATTCGCCCCTGGTCATCGCCGAGCAATTCGGCACCCTCGAGGCCTTGTTCCCGGGGCGCATCGACCTGGGCCTGGGCCGCGCACCCGGCACCGACCAGTTGACGCTGCGCGCCCTGCGGCGTAGCCCCTCCAGCGCCGACTCCTTTCCCCAGGACGTCCTGGAACTGCAAGCCTATCTCGGCCCCGTCATGGAAGGGCAGCGCATCCGGGCCGTGCCGGGCGCCAACAGCAACGTGCCGCTATGGATACTGGGCTCCAGCACCTTCGGCGCAACGCTGGCGGCGCAGCTTGGCCTGCCCTATGCCTTCGCCTCGCACTTCGCGCCCGACGCGCTCGACCTGGCGCTGGACGTCTACCGGGCGCACTTCCAGCCGTCCGGGCAGCAACAAGCCCCCCATGCCATGGCCGGGGTCAACATCATTGCCGCCGACACCGACGACGAAGCCCGGCGTCTGGCGACCACCCAGCAAATGTCGGTCACCGACATCTTTCGCGGCACGCGCGGCCTCAGCCATCCCCCCATCGACGACATCGACGACTACTGGACGCCGACCGAAAAAATCCAGGCCCAGCGCATGCTGGCCTGCTCCATCGTCGGTTCGCCTGCCACCGTGGCGCGCGGCATCGAGCAGTTCCTGCAGCGCACACGGGCCGACGAACTCATGATCGTCTCCGACGTCTTCGACCACCAGAAGCGCCTGCACTCCTACCGACTCATCGCCGAACTGTTCAAGGCCTGAGCCAAAACCCGGGCCGGCGTCCGCCGCCACGGGCCGGATGTCCTCCATCACCGGATGCCCTCTATCTATAGAGCCGGCATCCGGCGCCCGCCTTCGTTTTTCCCCGCCATACCTGCCCCGCCCACTTGTGCCCGCGCCAACCCAGCGCCATTGCCGCCAGCTTCCACTGATGCGCCCGGTTACAAGGCGGCAGGGTATATACCAATACATATGTATTGACATGAAAATGGCATGTTCCTATCATTTCCCCATGCGAGCCCAAGCGTCCTGGCGCCATCCTGCCGACGACGCTTCCGCGGCCTGCAGGGATACTCTTCCCGAAAGCCGCCTGGAACATCCCCAGGCCCGCCGGCGCCGCAAACCGCGCCGCCGGCAAAATCGTCCAAGCACAAAATTATTTCTATAAACAGAACCGGCGCAGCACACGAAAATCGCTGCCGCCGCAAGTCTGGCAATCCATGCGCTTTGCGCAAAACGGAGACAACATGTCAAGTTCCATCAAATTAGCCGCCGACGGCCCGGCGACTTCCCAGGTCGGGAAAAACCTGGCGATCGTGATGCTGTGCATGGCGGTCCTGGGCGAAATGTGCCTGGCCGCCGATTTCTACGGTTTCGCCTCGGTGCTGTCCCTGGTGTCGAGCAATCTGCATCTTACCGAGAGCGAAGCGGGCCTCGTCCAGGGGGCCTTCGGCGTTTCATACGCCCTGGGCATGCTGTTCTGGGCGCCCCAGGGCCGCAAGATGTCGTCGCGCACGCTGTACCTGATCGGCCTGGGCGGCAGCGGCGCCCTGATGATCGCGCAATCGTACGCCAACACCTTCGCCGAGCTGATCATATTGCGCTTGATCATCGGCTTCTTCGACTCGGCCGTCTGGGTCGGATCCATGAAAATCGTCATGCAATGGTTCTCACCCAAGCGGCAAGGCCTGGTCATGGGCATTATCCTGGGCGCCTACTCGCTGGCCATCACCCTGGACTTTGCCCTGGGCCTGCCCTATGCCATGACGCATAGCTGGCGCGCATTCTTCGTCGCGCTGGGCGTGCTGACCCTGGCGGTAACCATCATCGCGCAAATCGTCGTGCGCCCAGGCCCCTATGCCGATCCTCACGACAAAATCCCCGGCGCCGGCGTGTTCGCGGCCGTGTTCCGCTCCAAATGGGTCTGGGTCGCCATTCTGGGCATTTTCGGCGACCTGTTCTCGATCGCCGCCTGCGCCACCTGGGTCATTCCCGCCTACATCAAGACGCAAGGCATGAATCCCGCCATGGCACCGATGGTCGGCACGATAATGGGACTGTCGCAAATCGTCTTCCTGCTCATCGGCGGCTACCTCAGCGACAAGCTCACCCGCCCGGGCATGATCAAGGCCGGCGTCATCCTGACCCTGCTCTCGGCCCTGCTGTGCGTCGCTACCACCATCTGGCCCATGCACATGAACATGCTGTTGCTGGTCGCCACCCTTTGCGGCGTGGGTGTGTTCAGCGGCGGCGCCATCTTCAGCCTGATCGGCGAAAAATACGGCTCGGACCTGGGTCCATCGGCCGCCGGCTACGCGGAAATGGGCGGAGTGCTGGCGACCTTCGTCGCCCCGGCTCTGATGGGTGCGCTGCTGACGGCCACCCACTCTTTCGCAGTTGCGTTCTGGTCGTTCGTCGTCGTCCAGATCCTGGTCCTCATCGCCCTGTTCGTGCTGCTTCGGCCCGGCAGCGCGCAAACCGCGCACTGACCGGTTCATACACCATAAAAGTCAAAGAGAAAATCTATGGAAAAGAACACCTCCACCGCGACGCTGGCATCCCATGCCGGCGCCGGCACCTCGTACTTCAACCCGCGCCGCCTGGGTCACGTCAACCTCTGGGTCGAAGACATCCATGCCTCCGAACGCTTCTACAACGAAGTGTGCGGGCTTAACGTGGAATTCACCGAACCCGACCTGATCGCCACGTTCCTGGGCACCGGCCACACCCCCCACGACCTGGGCATGATGCAAACCACCAAGGGCGTGGACCGCTACGGGCGTAACGGCCTGCTGCAACTGCCCGGCACCATCGGGCTCAAGCCCGGCCTGAACCACCTGGCCTGGGAACTTGAAAACGAGGCGGACCTCGTCCGCGCCTGGCGCGCCATGAAACAGGACGGCGTGGAAATGGACATGACCGTCGACCACCAGGTGGCGCACAGTGTCTATATGTTCGACCCCGACGGCAACTACAACGAGTTCTACTGCGACACAGTCAAGGACTGGCGCAGCGTGCTCACCGGGCCGATGGAACTGCTGACCAGCCATTGGGATCCGGAGTCGGCCGAGCCCTTTACCGAAGGCCGCTACGATACCGACCCCACCATACGTTACGTGGAATCGGCCCCCATCCACCCCCAGCGCATCACGCATGCGGTGCTGGAAACCGGCAATCTGGAGGCCATGACGGATTTCTACACCCGCATCGCGGGCCTGACCATAGTGCGCCGGACCAACGATACCGTCTACCTGCGGCCCGCGCTGGAAAACTACGGCCATGCCTTGGTGCTCGTAAAGGCCGAGGCGCCCTCCTTCCATCACGCCTCGTTCGAGCTGGCCTCGCAGCAGGCGCTGGAAGCAGCCATGGCAAGCCTGCAGGAAAAAGGCCAGCGCATCGCCATGGATATCGACCTGCCGTGGAAACGCTCCTTCATGCTGGAGGATGTCGACGGCCTGCATACCGAATGGTATGTATCCCGCCCGGCCCCGATAGAGCTGGCCGATCGTGGCGCCGTGCCGTTGGCCGCCTCCGTCTGAACCAAGCCTGGACAACACTATGAGCAAGAAACTGACTGCAATCATCGCCGGCGGCGGGCTGGGCGGGCTGGCGACCGCCGCCGCGCTGGCCAGAACCGACTGGGACGTTACCGTGTACGAGCGGCAAAGCGAGCTGCGCGCCTCGGGATCGGGAATCTACATCTGGGAGAACGGGCTCAAGGTGCTCGAAGCGCTGGGCGCCCATGACCAGGCCGTCGAAGGGGCTTTCCGGGGCACGCATTTCGAACAGCGCGACAACCGCAACCAGATCATCGAATCGGCGGCCATCCCCGCCGACCGGCGGCTTATCACTACCGAACGCCGCCAGTTGCTGGCCGCCCTGCGCGATGCCGCATTGGGCGCCGGCGTCCGCATCCAGACCAATGCCGAGGTCATCGGCGCAACGCCCCGGGGCGAGCTGCAATTCGCTTCCGGCGAAACCGCCCGGGCCGACCTGGCCATCGGCGCCGATGGCATCTGGTCGAAAGTGCGGCAGGCGCTGGGGCTGGAGCAAGTGCACGAACAATCGCTGGAAGGCGCGCTGCGCACCATGATCCCGGCCCGGGAAGGCGATATTCCCGCCGCCGACTCCAGCAAGTACATCGAAAACTGGAACGGTACGCGCCGCCTGCTCATCACTCCGGTCAACAAGAACATCACCTACCTGGCCCTTACCTGCCCGCACACCGACGACAAGGCCAGGAACACCGTTGTCGACAAAAAGCTCTGGAGCGCGGACTTCCCGCAATGGGCGCACCTGATCGAGCGCATCGGGCCCGAGGTCTCCTGGGGGGTGTACAGCGTCATCAAGTGCCGCGCCTGGTCGTCGGGCCGGACCGTCATACTGGGCGATGCCGCTCATGCCCAGCCGCCCAACCTGGGGCAAGGCGGCGGCATGGCCATGCAAAACGGGCTGGCGCTGGCCACGGTGCTGCAGAACGTCTCGACGCAGCAGGCCATTCCCGACGCGCTCGAGCAATGGGAACACAATGAAAGGGATATCGTCGAGCATTGCCAGAAATGGTCGACGCTGTATGGCGAAGTCACTTTCCTGCCCGACGACGTCCGCAGCATGGTCATCCGAAACGCCATGGCCAACCCTTGGGTGGCCAGCCAGATCTTCCGCGCGGCCAACCACACGCCCACCGGCTCGGAGCGCGTGCCGGCCGCGGCCTGAACTGGTCTATACTTTCTGCGCGGCGCGGCACCTGCGGGGTGTTTCGCCGCGCCGGGCTGGGCGGCGCACCCGGCCGGCCTCGTTCAACCTTCATATAACAATGCATGCCCACTAAAACCCCCGCCATGCCCGATTCGAAACTGGAACACAATATTGCGTTCCAGATGGCATCGATCATCTATCGGCTCGATCAGGACCTGCGCGACACCATATTGCGCAAACTGGATCTGACATACGTGCATTTTCGGGTTTTGCAATACCTGTACGAAAAAGACGGGCAAAAAATCGGCGATATCGCCACCGCCATCGTCGTGCGCCAGCCGGTGCTGAGCCGGGTCATCGACCAAATGGAGGAGCGCGCGCTGGTCAAGCGCCGGGCCGACCCTTCCGACAACCGGCTGATGCGGGTCTATCTCAGCGCCAAGGGCAAGGCGCGCTACAAAGAGGCCTGGCCGCCCGCCCACGCCATGATCGACGATTCCCTGCGCAATTTCGATCAGCAGGAACAAGACACGCTCCTGCGCCTGTTGTCGAAAATGGCCGGCAACATCTTCAATTGAACCCATGAGCCCCGAAGACCTCGAACTGCTCGTCACCCGCAGCATGCCCTTCGGCAAGTACAAGGGACGGCTTATTGCCGACCTGCCCGGCCACTACCTGAACTGGTTTGCCCGCGAAGGATTTCCCAAGGGGGAAATCGGCCGCCTGCTGCAGCTCATGCAGGAGCTCGACCACAATGGCCTGAAGCCCTTGCTGGATCCGTTGCGCAAGCCGGCGAAGCCCCAAGGCCCGGAACAGGCCTCCGAATAAAAGAAGCGGCCGCTCCGCATTGCGCCGCCGGGACGCTCCCAAGGCCCGAACGATGCCTGGCCGGCGCAATTCTGTCAGGCAAGGGAAATCCCTAATCATCTTGGTATAAGATTCACATTTGTCTTTGCCTGAAACAAAAATCACACAATGCCAAGTACAGCATCTGCCGAAATATCGCCATCGTCACCCGGCAACACCGGCCTTTCTCCCAGCGAAGTCCGCTCCGTCGTCATCGGACTGATGCTGGCCATCTTGCTGGGGGCGCTGGATCAAACCATAGTCGCCGTGTCGCTGCCGATGATGGCCGCCGATCTACATGGCGTCGATCTCCTGGCCTGGGTCGTGTCCGGGTACCTGATCGCCGTTGCCGTGGCCACCCCCATCTACGGCAAGCTGGGCGACCTGTACGGACGGCGTGTGATGCTCTCGAGCGCCATCGGCATCTTCCTGGTTACATCGGTGCTTTGCGCAGTGTCGACCAGCATGCCCATGCTGGTCGGTTCGCGGATCCTGCAGGGCATCGGCGGCGGCGGGCTGATTTCCGTCGCTCAGGCCACGATTGCCGACGTCGTCTCGCCGCGCGAGCGCGGCCGCTACCAGGGCTACATCAGCACTTCGTTCGCCATCGCCAGCGTCGTCGGGCCGCTGGCCGGGGGCCTGCTGACCGAATTCGTGTCGTGGCGCTGGGTCTTCTGGATCAACCTGCCCCTGGGCCTGCTGGCGCTGGTCATCTCCTACAAGGCCCTGACGCGCCTCAGCGTGCCGCATATCAAGCGGCCCATCGACATCCTGGGCGCCCTCCTGCTCATCGTCGGCCTGACCGCCCTGCTGATCGCCGTCACATTCATCGGGCAAGGCGCCGGATGGCTGGAGCCGCGCAACGTCGCGCTGTTCGGCATCGCCATTTGCACCATGGCAGGCTTCGTCTGGCAGGAACGACGCGCGGCCGAACCCATCATTCCGCTGCAGCTATTGAGCAATCCCATCGTGTCGTGCTCCTGCACCATCCTGCTGATCGCCTTCGTTCAGGTCATCGCGCTTTCGGTGCTGATCCCCCTGCGCCTGCAAATGCTGACCGACAGCGGCGCGGACGGCGCGGCCTACCAACTGATGCCGCTGTCGCTGGCCATTCCCATCGGCGCGTACATAGGCGGCACCGTCATGACCCGCACCGGGCTCTACAAGCAGATCCAGCTCGTGGGCGCGATTCTCGTCCCCATAAGCGTGGCCCTGCTCGCCCTGCTCGATGCAAATGCCGTCGCCCTGAACATCGTGATCACCGTCGTGGCGGGCCTGAGCATAGGCCTGCAACTGCCCACGTCCACCGTGGCGGCCCAGAACGCCGTCCAGCACCGGCATCTTGGCATCGTCACGGCCATCAGCGCGTTCAGCCGCTCGCTGGGCGCGGCCATGGGCATCGCCGTCCTGATGGCCGTCCTGTTCGCGGCGCTGCATTCGCATGCTCCCGCCTCGTTCTCCGCGGTGCCCGGCGCGGATCTCATCCGCCAGATGGTGGGCGACGTCGGCGTCCCGCCCGACGCCGCAATCCGCCAGCAACTGGCCGAACCGGCGACCGATGCCTTCAAGATCGTCTTCCTGCTGTCCGCCCTGCTTGGGGTGGTCTCGATCGTGCTGGGGCTGCTGATCCCGGCCAAACCGCTCAGCGAGGAAGCACCCAAGCCCGTATACAGCGAGTAGGCGAAAAAAATGCCCCCACGCTGCGCCGCTACGCGGCTTGCTGCCCCCCGAGGGGGCGCTTTTTGCCTTGGGGCGGCCCGGCGGCAAAAAAGCCGCGGCAAATGCCGCGGCTTTTTATTGGGGATCGCACCCCCGGCCGTTTACTGGCCTTCCAGGAAGCTCTTGAGCTTGTCGGCGCGGCTGGGATGGCGCAGCTTGCGCAGAGCCTTGGCTTCGATCTGGCGGATGCGCTCTCGGGTGACGTCGAATTGCTTGCCGACCTCTTCGAGAGTCTGGTCAGTGCTCATTTCGATGCCGAAACGCATGCGCAGCACCTTGGCCTCGCGCGGGGTCAGGGAATCGAGAACCTCTTTGACGACGTCACGCATGGAACCATGCAAGGCCCATTCGGACGGCGACAAGGTGCCGGTGTCTTCGATGAAATCGCCCAGATGGGAGTCGTCATCGTCGCCGATGGGCGTTTCCATGGAGATGGGTTCCTTGGCGATCTTGAGGATCTTGCGAACCTTATCCTCGGGCATGTCCATTTTTTGCGCCAGCGTGGCCGGATCGGGCTCGGTGCCGGTTTCCTGCAAGATTTGGCGGTTGATACGATTCATCTTGTTGATGGTTTCGATCATGTGCACCGGAATGCGGATGGTGCGCGCCTGGTCGGCGATGGAGCGCGTAATGGCCTGGCGTATCCACCATGTGGCGTAGGTGGAGAACTTGTATCCCCGGCGATATTCGAACTTGTCCACCGCCTTCATCAGGCCGATATTGCCTTCCTGGATGAGATCCAGGAATTGCAGGCCGCGATTGGTGTACTTTTTGGCAATGGAAATGACCAGGCGCAGGTTGGCCTCGGTCATTTCGCGCTTGGCCTTGCGGGCCTTGGCTTCGCCAGTGGCCATGCGCTTGTTGACGTCCTTGAGGTCCTTGAGCGGCAGCACGACACTGGTTTGCAGGTCGATGAGCTTTTGCTGCAGTTCCTGGACGGCCGGCACGTGGCGCTCGAGGGTTTCGGAGTACGCATGTCCCCCCGCCACTTCCTGCAGCACCCAGTCGAGGTTGATTTCGTTGCCCGGGAAGGCCTTGATGAAATAGGCGCGCGACATACCGGCGCGATCCACGCAGATATGCAGGATTTCACGCTCGATCTTGCGCACCTCGCCAACCTGGTTGCGCAAGGTATCGGCCAGCTTCTCGACCATCTTGGCCGTGAAGCGGATGCCCATCAACTCGTCCAGGATGGCGGCCTGGGCCTCGGCGTACTCGTGGGCCTCGTAGCCCTGGGACTCGAACGCCTTGCGCATCTTGTCGAACCAATGCGCCACAACCTCGAACTTCTTGAGCGATTTCGTGCGCAGGTGCTCGAGCTGCTTGCTGCTCATGCCGCCCGCGGGGCCGTCTTCGTTTTCATCGCTGTCGACCGAGACGCCGGCGCCGGCGTATTCTTCGCCCTCTTCGTCGATGAGGCCGTCGACGACCTCGTCGATCTGCATGTTGCCTTCGCGCACTTGCCGGATGTGGGTAAGGATTTCGTTGACGGTGGTGGGGCAGGCGGCAATGGCCATGACCATGTGCTTGAGGCCGTCTTCGATGCGCTTGGCGATTTCGATTTCACCCTCGCGGGTAAGCAGCTCGACCGTGCCCATTTCGCGCATGTACATGCGCACGGGGTCGGTGGTGCGGCCGAAATCGGAGTCCACGGTGGTAAGCGCCGCCTCGGCCTCGTCCTCGACGTCGTCGTCGTTGGAGGCCACGGGAGCGTTGTCGTTGAGCAGCAGGGACTCGGCGTCGGGCGCCTGGTCGTAGACCGAAATGCCCATGTCGCTGAACGTGCTGATGATGCCGTCGATGGCTTCGGCATCGACCAGGTCGTCGGGCAGGTGGTCGTTGATTTCACCATAGGTGAGGTAGCCGCGCTCTTTGCCCAGCTTGATGAGCACCTTGAGGCGATTGCGGCGCGCCTCTTGCTCTTCGGCGGTCATTTGGCTGCGCGCGGGCACGTCTTTGTCGCCCTTGCCGCGTTTGCCGCCCCGCTTCGGAAGCGGCTTGAGGTCGGGAATGACTTCGGCTTCGATGTCGCTGTCGTCGTCGCTGAAATTGGGGGCGTCGTTGTTGGCCGACTTGGCGGGACGGCCCGGGCGACGCCCGGTGGGCGCAGCGCGGCCGGCCTTGCCCTTTTTGGGAGCCTCGGCTTCCGGAGCGGCCGCCTGGGCGGCAACGGGCTTGGCGGCGGCCTTGGCAGGCGCCTTTTTGGCTGCCGCCTTCTTTACTGCAGGCTTGGCGGCTTCGGCCTTATCGGCCTTGACCGCGGTTTTCGCGGCGGTCTTGCCCGCCGCAGCGCTGGTCTTGCTTGCAATTTTTTTCACAGCTTCGTTTTCAGCTGCTAAGGTGGTTTTACCAATAGCTTTGGTCATAGTCGCTTCCGTAGGCGCAAAAGCACTTGATTGGTTATAACGCCATCAAGTGTTGCAGGGCAAAACTAACTTGTCACAAAAAGCCATATATGCAGCGCAAAAACGCTGACGTGCGACGGCAAACCCATTAATTAATAAATCCTTGACTCTATTTGCAAGGCCGAAAGAGGGTTTGCGTTGCCACACCATTGTCCTGCCGTCGTTGCACCGAACATGCCCGCGCCAAAGCCCGGACAGGCTGATACAAAGCACACTAACACATTGACTTTATGCGAAACATTCTATTTTACAGCACTTGACACTACGAAGCACTATTTAGCAGCGCCAGGCGCCGTGTCAATTTTTGATAACGCTGGCGCGATGCTTCGTCGGCAAGGCCGGACTGGATCAGCGCCGACTGCTCCGCCTTGATCGCTTCCAGTTCGATGCGATGCAGGGCGTCGTTCCATTCGGCCAGTGGATCGGGCAGGTCCTCCTGGGCAAGGATTTCGCTGCTCATCGAACCGAGCAGCAACGCCAGCTCGGACTCGGGCTCGGCCGCCTGCAGCAAGGCGCCGACATGGCGCGCGCCGCTGGTGCTGGCCAGGGCGATCAAATCGCGCACCAAGGCCAGATGGGGGCTCTGCTCGAGGATTTCAAGCTGCTGGTCGCCCATGCCCGAAACCAGGTCGGGATGCGCCAGCAGCAAGCGCAGCAAGCGCTTCGCCATGGGGGTCACCGCCCTGGACTGGCGAGTCCCGGCTTCCCCGCGGCGCGGCGCGGAACTTCGCGCCGGCGCGACCGGATAGGCGCCGGAGAAATCCGGCTCGAATCCGGCGGCATCGTCGTCCATGAAACCGGGCGGCTCGTGGTATTCTGCGGCAGGTGCAAACCCCGGCGCCTCGCTACCCCCCTGGCGGGCTCCCGCGGGTTCGGCGGCGCCCGATCCGCGCGCGGGAGCCGGCGCGGGCATGGCCGCCAGCATCTGCGCCAGTTCGTCGGGCGTCAATTGCACCAGCCGGGCGAATTCGCGCTCGATCTGGATCCGCAGCGCACTTTCGGGGATCAGGGCCAGCAGGGGCTTGGCCTCGTGCACGCAGGCCGACCTGCCCTCCGCCTCGTCCATGGGATGCCGGGAGGCCAGCTCTTCGAGCATGAACCGGGACAAAGGCACGGCTTCCGCCAGCGCGGCGCGGAACGCCTCGGCGCCGTACTCACGGACATAAGAGTCGGGGTCGTGTTCGGCCGGCAGAAACAGAAACCGGATCGACGCGTCGTCGCGCAGCAGCGGCAGGCAGGTTTGCAGCGCCCGCCAGGCCGCGCGGCGCCCGGCCTTGTCACCGTCGAAGCTGAAAACGATTTTGTCGCTGGTTCTCAGCAGCTTCTGCACATGATTGGGCGTGGTCGCCGTGCCCAGGGTGGCCACGGCATTGCCTACCCCCTGCTGGGCCAGCCCCACGACGTCCATATATCCTTCGACGACCAGCACGCAGCCCTCGGAGCGAATCGCGGCGCGCGCCTCCCAAAGCCCATACAGCTCGTGCCCCTTTGAGAACAAGGGGGTTTCGGGGGAGTTCAGGTATTTGGGCTCGCCCTTGCCGATGATGCGCCCGCCGAAGCCGATGATATGGCCCCGCGTATTGCGGATGGGGAACATGACGCGTTCACGGAACCGGTCGTAGCGGCGGCCGTCGTCGGCTTCGATGACCAGGCCGGATTCCACCAGCAGCGGGTCTTCGTATTGCGGAAACACGGTGGCCAGGCCCCGGCGATTCGCGCCGGACCATCCCAGCCCGAAACGGGCCGCGATTTCACCGCTCAGTCCGCGCTGCTTCAGGTAGCGTATGGCGGGCGGGCTGGCCTTGAGCTCGCGCAGGTAATGCGCCTGCGCGGCATCCAGTATTTGCTGGTGGCGCGAGACTTCTTCCTTGCGCTGCCTGGCCTGTGCGGTCTGGCGCGGGCTGCGGGTTTCCTCGGGCACCGTCATGCCCGCGGACGCGGCAAGGCTGCGCACCGCCTCCGGAAAACTGGCTCCGGTGTGCTCGATTAAAAA
The DNA here is from genome assembly GCF_035555955.1 of Eoetvoesiella sp. Lineage (NCBI taxonomy): Bacteria > Pseudomonadati > Pseudomonadota > Betaproteobacteria > Burkholderiales > Alcaligenaceae > Eoetvoesiella > Eoetvoesiella sp. The sequence continues at coordinate 30,136 of NZ_DATMGA010000035.1, forward strand.
CGAGATGGCGCTACCATGCGCTCCGCAACCGAAGCAGTGGTAAAACTGCTTGGTGGGGCTGACGGTAAAAGAAGGGCTTTTTTCGTTGTGGAAGGGGCACAGGCCAAGCAGATTGGCCCCGCCCTTGCGCAACTGAACGTATCGCCCGACGACGTCGACAACATCTACTCGGGCGAGTAACTCCTGGACAAATGAGTCAGGAATCAATCAATACATGCGCGGAGGCAGTTGTTGGCTGCGGATGCGCTTGTAGTGACGCTTGACGGCGGCGGCGTGCTTGCGCTTGCGCTCGGCGGTGGGCTTTTCGTAGAATTCGCGCGAACGCAGCTCGGTCAAGAGTCCGATTTTTTCGATGGTGCGCTTGAAGCGGCGCAAAGCGGCTTCGAAGGGCTCGTTTTCTTTAAGACGAACGATAGGCATGTAGTCTTAAGCCTTTAATAGGGTTAAATAAAATTCGTTAATTCGCTAAATGCCAAGGCCCAATGCAGCACAAAATGCGAAAACAAGCCTGCAGGAAAAACCTGTATGTTTCCGCTGCGTGCGGCCAAAGGCCGGGCAAAGCTAAACCTTAGCCAGGCATTCTACCACGAATCGCTCAGGATGAGCGGCCTTTCCGTACCCAGGCCTCGAGTTGATGCGGGCGCAGGCTGTCGTAGTCCTCGAAAGGCTGGTGGATCCAGGGGTTGGTGGGCAGCTTGTCGACGTAATAATCGGGGGTGGCCTTGGCGTGTCCCTTCCACCACAGCACCGCGCTGCGCATTTCGGTGATGGCCGGGAACTGTTTGCGCAGATGCTCGCCGACACGGTTGAAGGTCAGGCCGGTGTCGACCATGTCGTCTACAAGCAACACTTTGCCGTCCAGCGTGCCGCGCGTAATCGTGATGAACTGGGCGATGTCCAGGCTGCCCTGCTGGGTGCCGGCCGCTTCGCGGTAGCTGCTGGTGGCCAGGATGCCGAGGGGCACATCGTAGATGCGCGACAACACGTCCCCCACCCGCACGCCGCCCCGGGCCAGGCACACGATTTTCTCGAACTGCCAGCCCGACTCATGGATGTTCAGGGCCAGGCGCTCGATAAGGGCGTTGTACTGATCCCAACTGACCCAAAGATCGCGATCCGTGCTTGAGGGAAGGGCCATGGGAATTTCTCCTGTTCTGATTTTTGCCTGCGGGGAGCGTAATGATACCGGCTCGATGCCCGATCTTGCAATCGGGCGCCGCAGATCAGCCCATGAACGGATGGCGCAGGACGATGGTTTCGAGGCGATCGGGGCCGGTGGAGATCATGTCGATGGGCACGTCGCAGACTTCGGCGATGCGCTGCAGGTAGCGGCGGGCGTTGACGGGAAGCTTGTCGTAGTCGGTGATGCCCACCGTGGACTCCGTCCAGCCGGCCATTTCTTCGAAAACCGGCTCGGCCTCGGCGGCCGCCGCCGCGCCGTTGGGCAGGACGTCGAGGAACTCGCCCTTATAGCGGTAGCCGACGCCGATCTTGATTTGCTCGATACCGTCCAGGACGTCGAGCTTGGTGATGCACAGGCCCGAAATGCCGTTGATCATGACCGAGCGCTTCATGGCCGCGCCGTCGAACCAGCCGCAACGGCGGGGACGGCCGGTCACCGAGCCGAACTCCTTGCCGACTTCGGCCAGATGGCGGCCGGTTTCGTCCAGCAGCTCGGTGGGGAAAGGCCCCGATCCGACACGCGTGGCATAGGCCTTGGCGATGCCCAGCACATAGCTCAGCGACTGGGGGCCGACGCCGGCCCCGGCCGCTGCCGCGCCCGCGACGCAATTGCTGCTGGTGACAAAGGGATAAGTGCCGTGGTCGATGTCGAGCAGCGAACCCTGCGCGCCTTCGAACAACAGGCTGTGGCCGGTTTTTTGCGCGACATACAGATTATGCGAGACATCGGCCACCATGGGCTGGATTTCGCGGGCCAGGGCCATGGCCTGGTCGCGCACGGCGTCGAAGGAGACGGCTTCGGCGCCCAAATACTTGGTCAGCACGAAATTATGGTAGTCCAGAGCTTCGGCGAGCTTTTCCTGGAAAACGGCGGGTTCGTACAGGTCCTGCACCCGCAATGCGCGGCGCGCGACCTTGTCTTCGTAGGCGGGCCCGATGCCGCGCCCGGTGGTGCCGATCTTGCCCTCGCCCTTGCGCGCTTCGCGGGCCTGGTCCACCGCCACGTGATAAGGCAGGATAAGCGGGCAGGCCGGGGAAATCTGCAGGCGCGAGCGCACGTCGAGTCCGGCCGCCTCGAGTTCGGCGATTTCCTTGAGCAGGGCCTCGGGCGACAGCACCACGCCATTGCCGATATAGCAGGTAACCGTGTCGTGCATGATGCCCGACGGAATCAGGCGCAGTATGGTCTTCTTGCCGTTGATCCACAGTGTGTGGCCGGCATTGTGCCCGCCCTGGAAACGCACCACGCCCTGGGCCGATTCGGCCAGCCAGTCGACGATTTTCCCTTTGCCTTCGTCACCCCACTGGGTGCCGATAACCACGATATTCTTGCTCATGTTATGTATCTAAAAGATTTAGGCCCGCCCCGCGGGCCAGATGAGTTAACCATGCGACAAACCGGCCCGCCGGGCCTACTTGACCGCTCTTGTTTGCCATTTGCCGCTTTCAAGAACCAGTTCCCGGTCGACATTGAACTCGTCGACGTCGTGAACTTCGCCCGGCAAGGCTTGAACCACGATTTCTCCTGCGGCGCGCAGGGCCCGCAACGCTTCGACCAGCGCCGGGTCGCTACCCCAGGGCGCGCGTATTGCCTTGGCCAGAGGCGCTGGCGGCAACCCCGACGACAGCTTGCGCAGATCGAGGCTGAAGCCGGTGGCCGGCCTGCTGCGGCCAAAAGCCTTGCCCATGCCGTCGTAGCGGCCGCCCTTGACCAGCGCATCGTGCCAGCCCTCGGCGTAGATCGAAAACACCACGCCCGAATGATAACCATACCCGCTGCCCATATCGGCCAGGTCGATGCTGAAATCGAATTCCGGCAAAGAACGGATAAGCGTTTGCAGGTCGGCCATGGCCGACCGGATGGCCGGCGAATCGGGCAGGATGCGCAACGCCTTCTCGATGACCTCGATGCCACCATACAGCAAAGGCAGCTCGAGCAGGGCCTGCAGGCTGGACGGGCGGATTTCGGAAACCCGCTTGCCCAATTCGACCAGGCCGGGCACGTCTTTGGTACTGAGCAGTTCGCAGATTTCGTCCGCCAACGGAACGAGCGCCGGATCCGAATCGATGATGCTGCGCACCACACCCGGATGGTTCAGGTCGAGGCGAGGCTGCCGGACACCCGCGCAACGCACGCTTTCCACGGCCAGCTGGATGATTTCGATGTCGGCCTCGACCCCGGCATGGCCGAAGATCTCGGCGCCGATCTGCAGCAGCTCGCGCTCGGACAGCAAGCCAGCGGGACGGGCATGCAGGACCGTGCCGCAATAGCACAGGCGCGTGACGCCCTGGCGATTGAGCAGATGCGCGTCGATGCGCGACACCTGGGGAGTCATGTCAGCCCGCACGCCCATGGTGCGCCCGGACAATTGATCGACCAGCTTGCAGGTGCGCAAATTAAGATCGCCGCCCGCGCCCGACAGCAAGGAGTCGATGTACTCGACCAGCGGTGGCGCCACAAGCTCGAACCCGTATGTGCGATACAAATCAAGCAGATCGCGCCGCAGCTCTTCGATGCGGCGCGCTTCGGCGGGAAGAATATCGGCCAGACTTTCCGGCAGTAACCAATTGGACATCATTCAGCCCTGAAAAACCTCGCAAATGCGTCAGCCAAACAAAAAGCGACTTGGGGCGTAAGCCCGCCAAGTCGCTTGCGGATGTATTCAAACTTACGGCGTATTGTACCGTGTTGTTGCCCTAACCCCAAATGGCGGATCCGCTTTTTGTGGCGGATACACCATTCGGCGGCTCAGGGCGCCGCGGGGCCCGTGCCTTTGGGCGTTCCCCAGAACTTGAAGAAGTCGGATCTGGGGCTCAGCACCATGAGGTCGCTGGGCTTGGAGAAGATTTCCTTGTAAGCGTCCAGGCTTTTGTAAAAGCTGTAGAACTGCGGGTTCTTGCTATAGGCTTTGTTATAGATGGCGGCTGCCGAGGCATCGCCCTCGCCCTTTATGCCTTGAGCCTGGGCATAGGCCGTGGCCAGGAGCTCTTCGCGCTGGCGGTCGGCCTGGGCGCGGATTTTCTCGCTGTCGGCCGCGCCCGTGGCGCGCAGGCGGTTGGCTTCTTCCTTGCGCTCGGCCTCCATGCGCCGATAGACGGACTCGGAGATCTCGGGCGCGAAATCGATGCGGCGCAGGCGTACGTCGACTACGTCCACCCCCAGCGGCTTGGCGCGCGCATCCACGTTGTGCAGCATTTCCTGCATGATGGAGCCGCGCTCGTTGGACACCACCTGCTTGACAGTGCGCACGTTGACCGAGGCATTGAGGGCGTCGCGAATCTGCGCCGAAAGGCGCTCTTCGGCGGCGCGCGTATTGGAGCCGAACGTGACGTAGAACAGGCGCGGATCCACGATGCGCCATTTTACGTAGGAATCGATGAGAAGGTTTTTCTTTTCGGCGGTCTGGATGCGCTCGGGGTCCTTGCTTTCGATGGTTTGCAGGCGCTTGTCGAGAAACACCACGTTTTCGAAGGGAGGCGGCAGCTTGAAGTACAGGCCGGGCTCGGTGATGGTTTCACGCACCTCGCCCAGGGCGAACACCAGGGCGGAGTCGCGCTCGCGAACGATGAATACGCAGGAAGACAATATGGCCAGAACGATAACCAGGCCGATCAGGTAAGGAAAGGAACGTTGCATGATGGGCCTCGGGTTAGCGCGAGAAACGATTCACAGACAGGGAGTTCTGCGAAGCCGGCCCGTTGCCGTAGGGACTGGGCCGGCTGCTTCCCGTGGTGCCGGCGGCATTTTTTGCCGGCGCGGGCGGCGTGCTGGCTGCCGCGCCGGCCGCCGCGGCAGCGTTGTGGTTGCCCGCGTCGCGAGACACCTGCTGGATGATTTTGTCCAGCGGCAAGTACAGCATATTGTTGCCGGCCTGGGCATCCAGCATGATCTTGCCGGTATTGGACAATATGGTTTGCATGGTCGAAAGGTACATGCGTTCGCGGGTGATGTCGGGAGCCTTGGCGAACTCGGATTCGACGCTGGCAAAGCGCGCGGTGTCACCCTTTGCGTCGCCGATGACCTTGGCCCGGTAGCCTTCGGCGTCCTGGATCATGCGGGCGGCCTGGCCCTGAGCCTCGGGCACCACCTTGCTGGCGTACGCATTGCCCTCGTTGATCTGGCGTTCGCGGTCCTGGCCGGCCTTGACCGCGTCGTCGAACGCGGCCTGAACCTGTTCGGGAGGCTGCACGTTCTGGATGGCGACGGTACTCAGCTGTATGCCGGTTTGATAGCGATCGAGAATGGCCTGGGCGATTTTTTGAACCTGGGCGGCGATTTCGGTGCGCCCGGAATACAGCACCGAATCCATGGGCTGCTGGCCCACGACCTCGCGCATGGCGGTTTCAGACGCCTGGCGGACGGATTCGTCGGGATTGCTGGTTTTGAACAGGTAGTCGGGCGCCCCGTTGCTGCTAAGGCGGTATTGCACGACAAACTGCACGTCGACGATGTTTTCGTCGGTGGTAAGCATGAGCGATTCGGGCAGAACCTTGTTGCGCGCCGAACCGCGAAAGCCCACCTCGAAAGTGCGCAATTGAGAAATATTGACGGTCTGGCCGCTTTCGATGGGGTATGGCAGACGCCATTGCAGGCCCGGCCCCAGGGTCTTGGTGTACTTGCCGAACTTGGTGATGACAGCCACCTGGCCTTCCTGGACGATCATGAAGCCGCTGGCCAGCCACAGCAGAACGATGACGATCGCCGCCAGGATGAACAGCTTCGGAGACCCGCTGGGCATGGACAGCCCCGGGCCGCCGCCGTTGCCGCCGCCCTGCCCTCCGCGGCGCGGCTTGCGGCCGAACAGCGCGCCGATGCGGCTGTTGAAATCGCGCCATACCTCGTCCAGATCGGGAGGGCCATCGCCCGGCCGGCGCGGCGGTTCGTTGTTGTTATTGCCACGCCCCCAACCAGGGTCATTCAGATTGAAGATTTTGGATATTAAACGCATTGTTTCCTGCGATCTGACCGAACTCGACGATTGCCCCGCGCAAGCCATCCAACCCGGCACGCCTTAGGGCGCTTACAAATACTCGTGCAATGGTACCATGTTCATCGCGCTCGACCCTGGGCTCGTACCCGGCCTCGTCGATCTTGTTGTAGACCAGTATGCGCGGCACTTCGTCGGCGCCGATATCCGCCAGAACCTTGTCCACTTCGGCCACTTGCTCGTCGCGCTGAGGGCTGGCGGCATCCACCACATGCAGCAGCAGGTCGGCATGCACGGTTTCTTCCAGGGTGGCCCTGAAGGCGGCGATCAGGGTGGGCGGCAGGTCGCGGATGAACCCGACGGTATCCGAAACGACCACCTGGCCGGCCCCGTCGATCCAGAGCCGGCGCGACGTGGTGTCGAGCGTGGCGAAAAGCTGGTCGGCGGCATAGGCGCCCGCCCTCGTCAGTGCATTGAACAACGTGGACTTGCCGGCGTTGGTGTACCCCACCAGCGATACCGACAGCACGCCGCCCCGCATGCGGGAACGCCGCTGCGTGGTGCGCTGGCGCTGGGCCCGCGCCAGGCGCTCTTTGAGCAGGCGGACCTTGTCGCCGATCAGGCGGCGATCCATTTCGAGCTGCGCCTCGCCCGGGCCGCGCATGCCGATGCCGCCGCGCTGCCTCTCGAGGTGGCTCCACATGCGGGTAAGCCGCGTGGACAGATGCTGCAGTTGGGCCAGCTCGACCTGAAGCTTGCCCTCGTGGCTTTTCGCCCGCAGCGCGAAAACGTCCAGGATGAGCGCCACCCGGTCGACGACCCGGCGATTGAAGCCGCGTTCCAGGTTGCGCTGCTGGGCCGGGGTGAGCGCCTGGTCGAACAGAATGATCTCGGCCCCGGACGAGTCGGCCATGAGGACCCCCTCTTCGAGCTTGCCCGTGCCGATGAAATAAGCGGCATCGGGCCGAGACCGCCTGGCGATCAAGGTTCCCACGATTTCGGCGCCGGCGCCTTTGGCCAGCATGGCGAATTCATCGGCGTGCGCCTGGAAATCGGGCGTGCCGAGATCCACGCTTACGATCAGCGCCTTCATGGCGTGCGCATAAACGAAATACCCGCCGGCGCGTGGCGCACAGCGGGTGTTGTCCGGCGGTTCTGTGGAAAGATGGGATTATTCAGCAGCTTGGTCATCCGTCTGGAAGGAAACCGGGCGGGCCGGGACTACGGTGGAAATGGCGTGCTTGTACACCATTTGTGTAACTGTGTTGCGCAACAGAACGACATACTGGTCGAATGATTCGACCTGCCCCTGCAGTTTGATTCCGTTGACGAGATAGATGGATACGGGCACGTGATCCTTGCGCAGGGCATTGAGGAACGGATCTTGTAGTGTTTGCCCTTTATTGCTCATTGGCTTTGCTCCAATTGTGTTGTTATTTAAGATGACACATCTCAAACATGTACTTTACAGGGTTTTCCCCTGTTTTGCTACGACAGGGGCTTGATTTAGTGTATATTTTCGCGCCGCTTTTTTACTTGGCATTACGCAGTATTTCGGCCAGCTCGGTATATAGACGCTCGCAATCGCTTTCGGTTCCCACGGTAATGCGTAAAAACTGGTCGATGCGCGGCTGGGCGAAATGACGCACCAGGATGCCGCGCTTGCGCAGCGCAACGTAAAGATCGGCCCCGGCCATGTCGGGATGACGGGCAAATATGAAATTGGCCTGGCTGGGCAGAACCTGCATGCCCAATCCGGCCAGGCCGCCCACCAGATGCTCGCGGGCGTCCATGACCTTGCGGCGGGTCGACTCGAAATACGCCGTATCGTCCATGGCCGCCTGCGCCGCCGCCTGGGCTAGGCGATCCAGCGGATAGGAATTGAAGCTGTTCTTGACGCGCATCAGCCCTTCGACGATGGCCTCGCCGGCCATGGCGAACCCCACCCTTATCCCCGCCAGGGAACGCGACTTGGACAGCGTCTGGATCACGACCAGGTTCTCGTGCCGCGCCAGCAGGGAAACCGCCGAATCCGCACCAAAATCCACATAGGCCTCGTCGATGACGACCGGGGTGTCGGGATTGGCGGCGGCAATGGCCTGGATGTCGGACAAGGGCAATGCCGTACCTGTGGGCGCGTTGGGATTGGCGAAAATAATGCCCGCGGGCGCCGTCTGGTGCACAGCCGTGTAGTCGCCGACCCGGATCGAATAATCGTCGGCCAGGGGAACGAGCCTGTAAGGCACCTTGTACAGATTGCAATAGGTCGGATAAAAGCTGTAGGAAATATCCGGCATCAGCAAAGGCCTGTTGCCGTGCAGGAACAGTCCATGAAATACATGGGCCAGGACTTCGTCCGAGCCATTACCCACGAATACCTGGCCTGGCCCGATGCCGTTCAGGCGGGCTATGCTTTCGCGCAGGGCCGTGGACTCGGGGTCGGGATACAGGCGCAGGCGGTCGTCCGCCGCGGCCCGGATCGCCTCGATGACCTTGGGCGAAGGGCCGTAGGGATGCTCGTTGGTGTTGAGCTTAAGCAGATTGGCAACCTTGGGCTGCTCGCCCGGCGTATAGGGCGCCAGCCCGGCGACCGGGTCGCTCCAGAAACGGCTCACTCAGGCCCCCTGAATATATGGGTTATGGGACGATTTGAATTCGATGCGCAATGGCGTGCCGTCGAGCTTGAATTCGACACGGAAACGCGTTTCGAGGTAGCGGCGGTAGGAATCGGAAATAGCGTCGAGCGCATTGCCATGAATGACGATGAGCGGCGGATTCTGGCCACCCTGATGAGCATAGCGCATTTTGGGGCGGAATATCCCTTTGCGCGGCGGCGGCTGTTGCTCGACCGCGGCCAGCAGAACGCGGGTGAGCTTGGGCGTGGACAGCTTGGCGAATGCCGCGGCATGCGCCGCATTCACCGACTTGAGCAAGGCATTGACGCCCTGCCCCCTGAGCGCCGATATGGTGTGCATCTTGGCGAACGACAGGAACCGCAGCTTGCGGTCGAATTCGCGCTGTATGCGTTCGCGCTGCTCGCCGTCCAGCCCGTCCCATTTGTTGATGGCCACCACCAGCGCCCGGCCGGTTTCCAGGACGAAGCCGGCGATGTGCGCATCCTGGTCGGAGATTTCGGATTGCGCGTCCAGCATCAGCACGACCACGTTACAGGCCTCGATGGCCTGCAGCGTTTTGATGACCGAAAATTTTTCGATGGCTTCGAAGACCTTGCCGCGCCGGCGCAAGCCGGCCGTGTCGATGAGCGTATAAAGGCGATCGCCCCGCTCGAACTCGATTTCGATGGCGTCGCGCGTGGTGCCCGGCATGTCGAACGCAATGACGCGTTCCTCGCCCAGCAAACTATTGATGAGCGTGGATTTGCCGACATTCGGCCGGCCCACGATGGCCAGCTTGATGCGATGCTGCGCTGGCTCGCCGCCTTCGGGCGCATCGGCGCCGGCATCTTCCGCGGCCGTGAGCGATGCGTTTTCGGCCAGTTCGTCGCCATCGCCTGCTTGTTGTTCAGGTTCGTCGTCGAGCAGCGACAGCGCATGCTCGATGAGGTCGGCCACCCCGTCGCCGTGCGAAGCGGAAATGGCAAAAGGCTTGCCCAGGCCCAGCTCGTGGAACTCGGAAATGGCTGCGTCGAACTGCATGCCTTCGGCCTTGTTGACGGCCAGGACCACCCGCTGCCCCGAACGGCGCAGCAAGCGCGCGATTTCATGATCGTGCGCATTGACGCCCGCGCGCGCATCGACCAGGAAGATCACGACGTCCGATTCGGCGATGGCCTGCTCGGTCTGACGCGCCATTTCGCGAACGATGCCGCTTTTGGCCACGGGCTCGAAACCGCCGGTGTCCACCGCCAGGTAGGGGCGCCCGCCCATACGGCCCTCGCCGTAATGGCGGTCGCGCGTCAAGCCCGAAAAATCGGCCACCAGCGCCGCCCGTGAACGCGTAAGCCGATTGAACAATGTGGACTTACCCACATTGGCACGGCCCACCAGGGCGACTACCGGTTTGAACGAAACATTAGTCAATTGACACCAATCAGTACGAGATTACCGTTGCCGGTTTGAACGAGAACGCCGCGGCTGGTGGCGGTAAGCGGCGAAACGATGGCGCCGCCGCCCACTTGCACGCGTCCCAGAAGACGGCCGTCGCTGCGCGAGAGGAAATGCACATAGCCTTCCATGTCGCCGACTGCCAGGCCTTGCGGCACGACAGCCGGGCCGCTCAGGGCGCGATTGCGCAAGGCGGTCTGCTTCCAGAGCTCGTGGCCATCGCCCAGAGCGAATGAATACACCACGCTGCGCTGGTCCGACACATAGGCCTGCTGGCTATCGGTCGTCATGCCCGTGGCGCTTGAAAACGGCTTGTCCCAAAGCAGGTGCCCGCCTTGCGACACGTCGAAGCAAGCCAGGCGTCCCTGGTACGACACGCCGCAAAGCAAAGCCCCCTGAGTCTGGGGCGAGCCCACGACATCGCTGATGCGCTCCAGGTCGGTCGCCCCCTGGGAGACCGATACCGTGCCTTCCCATTGCACCGCGCCCGTGCGCACATTGATGGCGATGAACTTGCCATTGGGCAGACCCGAAATAAGCAGGCCCTCGATCATGATCATGCGCATATTGGTCTTGAGCGCCAGGGCCGGCCCGGGCCGCTGGACGTTCCAGAGCACCTCGCCGCTGCCGGCGTCGAAGGCCTGGATGCGGTAATCGCTGCTGCGCACGACCACGACGCCATTGCCGACGGCGGGAGGAATATCGACCTCGCTGGTCGCGTGGACGCGCCATTTTTCGGTGCCCTGGTCATCGAACGCAATGACGGTTCCATCGGGCGCCGCCACGGCCGTGACCTGGCCATCGGAGCCGACCCCGGCCGACAGCTTGACGCCGGCATTGGCCTGCCAGCGCACCGCGCCCGTGGCCAGATCGACTTTCGCCACCGACCCGCTGGGCGTGGCCGCATAGACGCTGTCGCCCACAACCTGGGGCGCAAAACCCGCGCCGCCTCCGCTGCCGATTCCCGTCGACCATGCGACATGGACGGAAATGCCGGCCGGGTATTCGGTAAGCGGCGCGGGATCGAAGCGCGGGTTGGGCGCGGCGGAGAACATGGAGCAGCCGGCCAGAACCGCCGCGCCCAGCGCCACCATGGAACCGCAAAGAACACGACGAGCAATGGAAATCTGCATGGATTAAGCTCCGCCTAAGGCATCAATTTTCAGTTTAATGATTTGCGTAACAGATTCTTGGCCAAGCTGCTTGACGGCCTCTTCCCAGGCTGCCTTGGCCTCGGCCTTTTTACCCTGCGCGGCCAGAATGTCGCCACGGCGATCCGCATACAGGCCGGCGAACGCCGCGGGCGCGTCATTCAATTGCGCCAACGCCTGATCGTACTGCTTTTGGTCCAGCAAAATACCTGCCAATCGCAGCCTGGCCAACGGCACCAGGGCCGGATCCTTGCCATGCTGCACCAGCCACTGGAGCTGGTCGCGGGCGCCATCCAGGTCGTTGCGGGCCCGCAGGGCCTCGGCTGCGACCAGCAAGCCGCGCGAAGTATAGCCCGACTCGGGGAAATCGCTGCGCAATGTCGCGCTGGCCGCCTTGATGCGCGTCACGGCATCATCGCCCTTCTGGCCGGTGGCCGTCTCGAGCGCCTCGAAGTAGCCCATGGCCTGGGCTGCCTGATGGCCCTGGTACCATTGCCAGCCCCTCCAGCCGGCAAACGCCGCCACGACCACGAAGACCACCACGGCGCACAAGGTGCCATATCGGTCCCACCATGCCCGCAATGCGTCCAGCTTTTCCTGCGATTCCAAATCGTATGCCATGTCTCAAACCCTTTTTTTCAATTCAGTAACCAGATGCCCCTGCGGGATTGTTTGTTGCTGCTCCTGGCCTTCGTGCGCCGGCGCCCTCAACCACTTGACGCTTGCCGTGCCCGAGGCCAGCTCGTCGCCACCCAGGATGACCGCGGCAACCGCGCCGCTGGCATCCGCCCGCTTGAACTGCGACTTGAATCCCGACGAGCCGGCATGCACGATAACCGTCAAGCCGGCATCGCGCAATTGCTCGGCCAGTTGGGAGGCCTGGCGCTGCGCTGCGTCGGACTGGTGGATCATGTACACCTGGCATTCCGGAGCGGCCTGTGGCTCTTGCGACTGCGAACACAGGTCCAGCAGCCTTTCCATGCCGATGGCGAAACCTACCGCCGGCGCGGGCTTGCCGCCCAGCAGCTCGATCAGGCCGTCGTAGCGGCCGCCGCCGCAAACCGTTCCCTGCGCGCCAAGCTGGTCGGTGACCCACTCGAACACCGTCAGATTGTAGTAGTCCAGGCCCCGGACCAGGCGGGGATTCAGGCTGTAGGCAATGCCCGCGTCGTCCAGGCGGCGGCGCACGCCGTCGAAATGCGCCAGCGACTCGGCGCCCAGGAAGTCGAACAGGCGCGGCGCGTTATTGGCCATTTCCTGCATGGCCGGATTCTTGGTGTCGAGCACCCGCAATGGATTGGTATACATGCGGCGCAAGGCTTCTTCGTCCAGCACGGCCTTGTTCTGTTCCAGATAGGCGATGAGCGCATCGCGATGCGCCGCGCGCTCGGCGGCCTGGCCCAGGGAATTGAGTTCGAGGCGGATATGCTGCAGCCCCAGAATCTTCCACAAGCGTCCCAGCATGACGATAAGCTCGGCGTCGATGTCGGGGCCGACGAAGCCCAGGGCCTCGACATCGATCTGGTGGAACTGGCGATAGCGTCCGCGCTGCGGCTTTTCGTGGCGGAACACCGGCCCCATGGCGTAGACCCGCTGCGGGCGATCGTACAGGATGTTGTTTTCGATGGTGGCCCGCACGATGCCCGCGGTGAACTCGGGCCGCATGGTCAACTGTTCGTTGTTGAGCGCATCGGTGAACGAATACATTTCTTTTTCGACGATGTCGGTGACTTCGCCGATGCCGCGCGTAAACAGGCGCGTATGCTCGAGCACCGGGGTGCGCATATTGCGATAGCCGTACGCGGCCAGCCACTGGCGCACGGTGTGTTCCAGTTGCTCCCATTGCGCGCTGCTATCGGGTAGGACGTCCTTCATGCCTGTGATGGCATGAACCTTTTTAAACGACTGCGTCATAAATGCTCTATTTTGAATTCGGTGGTTGCCTTGCGCTCAGCCGGTTCCAGCCCCAACGCGATCCCCTTGATACGGGTTGACAGGCGCTAATGCGAGCCCGAGCCCCCGTAGCGCTTCTGGACATAGTTTTCGACAATGGCCTGGAACTCGACGGCAATGGTATCGCCCTTCAGGGTGACCGTGCGCTCGCCGTCGATGTAGACCGGGGCCGAGGGAACCTCGCCCGTGCCCGGCAGGCTGATGCCGATATCGGCATGGCGGCTTTCGCCCGGCCCGTTGACCACACAGCCCATGACGGCCACGTTCATGTTCTCGACCCCGGGGTAGGTTTCTTTCCAGACGGGCATTTGCTGGCGCAGGTAGGTCTGGATGCTGTCGGCCAGTTCCTGGAACACAGTGCTGCTGGTGCGCCCGCAGCCGGGGCAAGCGACCACCATGGGTGTAAACGCGCGCAAGCCCATGGTTTGCAGGATTTCCTGGGCCACCACGACCTCGCGCGAACGATCGCCGCCGGGTTCGGGCGTAAGCGAAATGCGGATGGTGTCGCCGATGCCCTGCTGCAGCAGGACGGACAGCGCCGCCGTGGAAGCGACGATGCCCTTGCTGCCCATGCCGGCCTCGGTCAGCCCCAGGTGCAGCGGATAATCGCAGCGCGAGGAAAGGTCCTGGTAGACGGTGATGAGGTCTTGCACATGGCTTACCTTGCAGGACAGCACAATGGCATTGGGCGAGAGGCCAAGCTCTTCGGCGCGCAAGGCATTGCTGATGGCCGACACGACCAGCGCGTCGCGCATGACGGCCTGCGCCGTCCAGGGTTCGGCGCGACGGCTGTTTTCGTCCATCATGCGGGCCATGAGCTCGTGATCGAGGCTGCCCCAATTGACGCCGATGCGCACGGCCTTTTCGTAGCGGCAGGCGATTTCTATCATTTGCGCGAAATTGTCGTCGCGCTTTTTACCGCCGCCCATATTGCCCGGATTGATGCGGTATTTGGACAAGGCCTGCGCGCATTCGGGAAACTGCGAAAGCAGCTTATGCCCGTTGTAGTGGAAGTCGCCCACCAGCGGCACGGAAATGCCCATGCGGTCCAGCCGTTCGCGGATGGCGGGCACTTCGCGCGCCGCCTCGGGCGTGTTGACGGTGATACGCACCATTTCGGAGCCCGCCAGCGCCAGGGCCCTGACCTGCTCGGCCGTGGCCGCGGGGTCGGCCGTATCGGTGTTGGTCATGGACTGGACGACGACCGGAGCTCCCCCGCCGACCTGCACCGCGCGGGAACCCCAGCGCACGGTTACGGGACGGGTGTTGCGCCGCGGCGCGGCGCCTACGGGAAGCGCCGCCGAACCGGCTTTTGCCACATTGAGAATCTGGGTCATTGTTTAAGCGATTTCAACCAGTCGAAGATCAACCATGAATCGGGCACCCAGCCGCGTTCAATGGCGTAGAAGCCGGCCACGATCAGAAGGACGACAATGACAACCAGCCAGCCCCAGGACGAACGCTGGCCCATGTCGGATTGCATGGCCATATCGGAGGACGACATGGCGGCGGAAGGCAGGACGATGGGCTGCACGCCCGGGATGCCGACCTCGCGCTCGAGCATGACGATAAGCGCGTCGACGTCGGCCTCGAGCAGGCGCCCGTAATTCTTGACCAGCCCGCGCAGGGGAACACCCGTTGGCAGAAGCTCCCATTGCTCGGCCTCGAGGGCTTCGAGCTGGCGCACGGAATATTTGAGGCGAGCGGAAACCTCGGCCACAGAAAGCTGCTTTGCCCGGCGCAACGCCCTGAGCGTGGCGCCCAGGCTCTGAGTCGCAGAAGTGGCCGCAACGTCTTCAGTTTCTTTGGTCAAGGGTTGACTCATTCGCGCTCCTGATTGATGACGATAGTGCCCCGATTGGGCAGCCGTTCGTGAATGCGCGTGCGATCCTTGACGTCGCCGGCCAGTTGTCCGCACGCGGCGGCGATGTCGTCGCCGCGCGTCTTGCGCACCGTGGTGACCACGCCGGCGTCCATGAGGCGCTGCGCAAACAACCGCACACGGGCGGTCGGTGAACGCTTCAGGCCCGACTGCGGGAAAGGATTGAACGGTATCAAATTAAACTTGCAACGCACCTGTTTTGCAATAGCAATCAGTTCGCGCGCGTGCTCGTCGGCATCGTTGACGCCGTCGAGCATGATGTATTCGAAAGTGATGAAATCGCGCGGCGCATGCTCGAGATAGCGGTTGCACGCAGCCAGCAGCTCGGCCAGCGGATGCTTGCGGTTGAGCGGCACCAGCTTGTCGCGCAGCGCATCGTTGGGTGCGTGCAGCGACACAGCAAGAGCCACCGGGCAGTCGCGGCCAAGGCGATCCATCATGGGAACCACGCCGGAAGTGGACACCGTGACCCGCCGGCGCGACAGGCCATAGGCGTTGTCGTCGAGCATGAGGCGCAAGGCCTCCAGCACGCGGTCGTAGTTGAGCAGGGGCTCGCCCATGCCCATCATGACCACGTTGCTGATGACGCGGGTGGGTTCGGCGGGCGCGGCGCCGCCTGAGCCCAGCCGGGCGCTTTGAAGATCGGCCTCGAGCACGCGCTTGGCGTACCAGAGCTGGCCGATGATCTCGGCGGTCGTGAGATTGCGATTGAAGCCCTGATAGCCCGTGGAGCAAAACGGGCATGCCACCGTGCAGCCCGCCTGGCTGGAAATGCACAAGGTGCCGCGATCGTCCTCGGGGATGAAGACAGCCTCGACGGCATTGTTCCTGCCCACGTCGAACAGCCATTTGCGCGTACCGTCCGACGAGCGCTGCTCGGTGGCGACGCCGGGAGCGTGCACCGTACAGTGCTGTGCCAGCTGCTGGCGGAACTCGCGCGCCAGGTCGGTCATGTCATCGAACGAATCGACCCCGCGCTGGTGCACCCAGCGCTGCAGCTGCTTGGCCCGGAAAGGCTTGCCGCCCCACTGGCCGACAAGGTCGGTCAGTTCGGCGGCGCCGAGGCCCAGCAGGTTGACGGGTTCGTCCAGAACAGATGGCATGAGAACGGTATGTGTATGAGGCGGGTTTCAGGAGCCGGGAATCAACGGCTGTGGATATTGCTTTCCGGGAAGAAGAAAGCGATTTCAACGGCGGCGGTTTCGGCGGCGTCGGAGCCATGAACGGCGTTGGCGTCGATGCTATCGGCGAAATCGGCGCGAATGGTGCCGGCTTCGGCCTTCTTGGGGTCGGTGGCACCCATCAGGTCGCGGTTCTTCTGAATGGCGTTTTCGCCTTCGAGAACCTGCACGAACACGGGACCCGAAACCATGAAGTCGACCAGGTCCTTGAAGAAGGGACGCTCTTTGTGCACGGCGTAGAAGCGCTCGGCATCGGCGCGCGACAATTGCTGCAGGCGGGCGGCGATGACCTTCAGGCCGGCCTGTTCGAAGCGGGCAACGATTTGGCCAATGACGTTCTTGGCAACGGCATCGGGTTTGATGATGGAAAGGGTGCGTTCAATAGCCATAAAATATCCAAAGAGTAAAACAATGACTTGCCATGGCTTGCTGTTACAGCCAGCGCGCCATGCCGCGTCATGCCTTGAGGTCAAAAATACGGTCGAAAATACTTATCTTCAATAAAAACAACAACTTTGACAGAGTTTTTGTTAACCTCGCATTTTAACATGCCCACGAGGCCCCGCGGCATCCTAAAATACCGGGTTGGCCGGCAAGGCGATTTTCCCGCGCCGCCGGCCAACCCGGCATAGCGCCCCGCGCCCGGGCCGCACGCATCGCACTGTTTACACTATGGGGGAACTCCCCATACCTTTTCCTCGAATCATGACCACCAATTCCGACCTGAACGACCCCGCGCAACTGTCCAAAAGCTTTGAGCCACAAGAAATCGAATCACGCTGGTATGCCGAATGGGAGCGCAGAGGCTACTTCAGGGGCGGGCGGCACGTGGAGCCGGCCCCCGGCCACAAAAGCGAGCCCTTCGTCATCCAGTTTCCGCCGCCCAACGTCACCGGCACCCTGCACATGGGCCACGCGTTCAACCAGACCGTCATGGACGGGCTGGTGCGCTACCACCGCATGCGCGGCGACGACACGGTCTTCATTCCAGGCACGGACCATGCGGGCATCGCGACCCAGATCGTGGTCGAACGCCAGCTCGATGCCAAGAACATCTCGCGCCACGACCTTGGGCGCGAAAAATTCCTGGAAACCGTCTGGGAATGGAAGCACAAGTCGGGCAACGCCATTACCGAGCAGTTCCGCCGGCTGGGCTCTTCGGCCGACTGGGAGCGCGAATACTTCACCATGGACGGCAACCTGTCGCGCGGCGTCGTGGAAACCTTCGTCCGCCTGCACGAGCAGGGCCTGATCTACCGCGGCAAGCGCCTGGTCAACTGGGATCCCGTTCTGGGCACAGCCGTCTCCGACCTGGAAGTGGTCAGCGAGGAGGAAGACGGCTTCATGTGGGAAATCCGCTATCCCCTGGTCGAGCCGACCGACGGGCTGACGCATCTGGTAGTGGCCACCACGCGGCCCGAAACCATGCTGGGCGACGTGGCGGTCATGGTGCACCCCGAAGACGAGCGCTACGCCCACCTGATCGGCCGCAAGGTCCTGCTGCCGCTTGCGGGACGCGAAATCCCCGTCATCGCCGACGACTACGTCGACCGTGAGTTCGGCACCGGCGTGGTCAAGGTAACTCCCGCCCACGACTTCAACGACTACGCCGTGGGCCAGCGCCACGGCCTGCCGCAGATCAGCATTCTCACCCTGGACGCCAGGATCAGCGACGACTGCCCTGCCGCCTACCGCGGCATGGATCGCTTTGCCGCGCGCAAGAAAATCGTCGAAGACCTGCAGGCACAAGAGCTGCTGGCCAACATCAAGCCCCACAAGCTGATGGTGCCCCGCGGCGACCGCACCGGCACCGTCATCGAACCCATGCTGACCGACCAGTGGTTCGTCGCCATGAGCAAGGCCGCGCCGGCCGGCTCCCTCAACCCCGGCCAAAGCATTACCGAAGCCGCGCTGGCGGCCGTGGCCGACGGCCGCATCAAGTTCTACCCCGAGAACTGGACGACCACCTATAACCAGTGGCTGGAAAAAATCCAGGACTGGTGCATTTCGCGCCAGCTGTGGTGGGGCCACCAGATTCCCGCCTGGTATTCCGAGGACGGCCAGATCTTCGTCGCCCGCGACGAGGAAGAGGCACGCGAGCAAGCCGCCGCCGCGGGTGTTTCGGGCCCGCTTGCCCGCGACCCGGATGTCCTGGATACCTGGTTCTCGTCCGCCCTCGTGCCTTTCACCGACCTCGGCTGGCCCGAGAAAACCCCCGACCTCGAGCGCTACCTGCCCTCCAGCGTCCTGGTGACCGGATTCGACATCATCTTCTTCTGGGTCGCCCGCATGGTCATGATGGGCCTGCACATGACCGGCCAGGTGCCTTTCAAGACCGTCTACGTCCACGGCCTCATCTGCGACATGGACGGCAAGAAAATGAGCAAGTCCAAGGGCAACACCATCGACCCGGTGGATCTCATCGACGGCGTCGGCCTGGAAGCGCTGCTGGCCAAGCGCACCACGGGCCTGATGAACCCAAAACAGGCCGCCAGCATCGAAAAGAAAACCCGCAAGGACTACCCCCAGGGTTTCCCGGCCTACGGCACCGACGCGCTGCGCTTCACCATGGCGGCCTATGCCACGCTGGGCCGCAACATCAACTTCGACCTGAAGCGCTGCGAAGGCTACCGCAATTTCTGCAACAAGCTCTGGAACGCCACCCGCTTCGTCCTGATGAACACCGAGGGGCACGACCTGACCGGCGCCGACAAGGGCGAACTGGCCTTTGCCGACCGCTGGATCATCAGCCAGCTGCAGCGCCTGGAGGAAGACGTCCAGCGCGGCTTCGACGACTACCGTTTCGACAACATCGCCAATGCGCTGTACCACTTCATCTGGGACGAATACTGCGACTGGTACCTGGAGCTGGCGAAGGTGCAGATCCAGCACGGCAGCGCGGCGCAGCAGCTGGGCACCCGCCGCACGCTGATCCGCGTGCTGGAAACCCTGCTGCGGCTGGCCCACCCCATCATCCCGTTCATCACCGAAGAGCTCTGGCAAAAAGTCGCCCTGGACGCCGGCAAGCGGCGCGCCGACGAACAGACCAGCCTGTGCATCCAGCCCTACCCGGTGGCCAACCCCGAGCTGCTCGACCTCGAGGCAGAAGCCCAGGTCGCCGAGCTCAAGGCCCAGGTCGAAGCCGTGCGCGCCCTGCGCGGCGAAATGAACCTGTCGCCGGCCCAGCGCGTGCCCCTGATCGCCCGCGGCGATGCGGCGGCGCTGCAGCGCCATAGCGCCTACCTGGCCGCCCTGGCCAAGCTGAGCGAAGTTCAAATCGTGGACAGCCTGCCCGACGTCGGCGCGCCGGTGCAAATCGTGGGTACGACCGAACTCATGCTGCACGTCGAAATCGACGTCGAGGCCGAACGTGCCCGCCTGGGTAAGGAAATCGAACGCCTCGAAGGAGAAATCGCCAAGGCGAACGGCAAACTGTCGAACGCCAGCTTCGTCGAGCGCGCCCCGGCGGCCGTGGTCGAGCAGGAAAAAGCCCGCGTGGCCCAGTTCGGCGAGACCCTGGCCAAGGTACGGGCTCAATTGAGCAAGCTAGGATAATCGTGCAATCCGTCACGGACATTGCATGTGGCGGACTCGATTGATAAACTGTACTGCGGAGATGGCATTCCTCCGCGTTTAGAACCGCCGGCATGCGCTGGCTGATGATGCCTACTCGTTCCTGATCAAGAGGCGGGTGGGTTTGCGTCAGTCAGCGCTTCTTCGTTCAGGCCTTCGCCTCAACGCAATATCTCCGGCCACCATGAAAAAAAACCGCCACTTCTCCACACTGCGCGCACCTGCGCCGCCTCCATCACTGCACTGCCCCCACGAGCCTTTCGACGTCCCCGGCCAAACAGCACACTAAGCCATGCCAAGCGCAATCATCGTCATCGCGCTGGGCGCGGGAATCGGCGCGCTGCTGCGCTGGCTGCTGGGCTTGGGGCTGAACTCGATTTTGCCTACCCTTCCGCTGGGCACCCTGGCCGCCAACCTGATCGGCGGCCTGCTCATAGGCGTAGCCAGCGAGTTCTTCAAGGCCCATGCCAGCCTGCCCGCCGAATGGCGCCTGTTTGTCATTACAGGTTTTATGGGGGGGCTGACGACTTTTTCCACTTTTTCACTGGAAGTGAGCAGCCTCATACAAAATCGGGAACTCGCCAGCGCCGCGCTCGAACTGGGCGTGCACATAATCGGCTCCATCAGCCTGACACTGCTGGGCATCGCGTTCGTGCAGTACTTCTCCAGCCGCTGAACAAAGGAAACAACACCATGACAGGATACATGCTGACCTTCTTCACCCAGCAAGACCGATCCCACAATCACCGCCCGTTGCATCAATGGCTGCTCGAGCTCGCCCAGTCCATGCAGATCCGCGGAGCGACCGTGACGGCTGCCCAGGAAGGCATCGGCGGCCATCACCGGCTCCACTCGGCGCGCTTTTTCGACTTGGCCGACCAGCCCATGGAAATCACCATGGTGGTATCCGCATCCGAATGCGACGCCATCATGGCGTGCCTGGACGAAGAGCCGTCCCTGCATCTTTTCTACGCCAAGACGCCTGTGGAGTTCGGCGCCATAGGACAGTCCCTGTAAGAGCCGCCCGCGCGCATCGCGTCCCGCTGCGCGGCTGCCGCAAATTGCCATAACCTGACGAGGCACCACGAATGACGACTTTGATTCTCATGAGGCACGGACATGTCGAAGGCATCGATCCTCCGCGTTTTCGCGGCCGCGCCGAACTGCCGCTCAGCCCTCTGGGCATGCTGCAGGCACAAGCCCTGGCCTACCGGATTGCCAAGCGCCACGCATCGGCGGCGCTTTATACCAGCCCCATGGGGCGCTGCATCCAGACAGGAGCCCCGATAGCCCAGGTATTGGAAATCGAATCGCAGGCGCTCGACGGCCTGCACGACCTGGACTACGGACAATGGCAGGGACTTACCCACGATGCCGTGCGGGAACGCTGGCCCGAGCTGTATTCGAATTGGCGCGAAAGGCCGCAGCACGTCCGTTTTCCAGATGGCGAGTCCTTGCAGGATCTCGTGGCGCGAACCGCCGATGGACTGCGCGAAGTCCTGCAGCGCCACCCCGCCCCTTCGGACGTGGTGATGCTGATAGGACACGACAGCGTCAATCGCGCGCTGCTGCTTCAGCTTCTGGATCAACCGCTTTGCGCTTATTGGCGCCTGGCCCAAAGCCCGTGCTGCATCAATCAGATTGAAATACGCGGAACCGAAATCACCGTGCAGCGGATCAACGATACCGCCCATCTGGAAGACCTGCCGGCACATTGAGATGAGAGTCCGCCCCGCTGCGCCCGGCGAACGAGCTCCGGCGAAAGGTGCAGGCGTACTCCCGGGCTCGCGCTCAAGCACGTTTTGAACGCCGCCAGGATGCGCCTTAGTGTTCCGCGTCCCGCTCCAGCCTGGCCAGGAATTTTTCGTCGGCCTTGCTGAGCAGGCCGGCCCGGCGGGCTTGTTCCAGGAGGTCGGGGCGGCGGCGCCAGGTAAGCGCCAGGGACTGCTCACGTCGCCACGCGGCGATTTTGGCGTGGTGGCCCGAAAGCAGTTCGGCCGGAACACCCTGGCCCTTGTAGTCTTCGGGACGAGTGTAGTGCGGGCTGTCCAGCAGGCCGGTCAAGGCATCGTTGAAGGAATCCTGGCGCGCGGAATCGGCGTCGTTCAGAGCCCCCGGCAACAGCCTGACGGCGGCGTCCATGATTGCCATGGCGGGAATCTCGCCCCCCGAAAGCACGAAGTCGCCCATCGATACCTCGTGGGTGACGCAGCGCTCGATGAACCGCTGATCCACGCCTTCATAGCGGCCGCAAACCAGTATCGACCCGCCCTCGTCCACCAGGCTTTGCGCCATGGCCTGGTCGAAGCGCTTTCCGGCGGGACTCATCAACATGACAGAGGCCGGGCGCGGCCGGCGCGACTGGGCGGCCAGGACAGCCTGCTCCAGCGGATCGGCCAGCATGACCATGCCCGGGCCGCCCCCATAAGGCCGGTCGTCGACGGTGCGATGGACGTCGTGCGTGAAATCGCGCGGATTCCACAGGCCAAGCTCCCATAGCCCATGCTTGAACGCCCGGCCCGTGACACCCTGGCCGCTGACCGCGCCGAACATGTCGGGAAACAAGGTGACGACGTCAAAACGCATGGGTCATGCCGCCTGCGCGCTTGCAGCCCGCGTTAGAAATCGGCTGGCCAATTGCTGTCCAGCCGCTTGTTGGCGATATCGACGGCATGCACGTGGGCGCTTACAAAAGGCACCAGGACATCCACTGTGCGCCCCTTGGCATCGCGCATCAGCTCGGGTTCCGGCCCTTCGCCGCCGGCCTTCGCCCGCGCGACCCGCAGAACGGCATGGGCGCCGTTGTCGATGACTTCGACCACCTGGCCGATCAGTACGGAAGCGCCGTCCTGCTCGCCGAACAACAGGCAGCCGATGAGGTCGACCCAGTAGTATTCGTCGTCGTCCGCCGGTGGAAAGCTGGCGCGCCGAGCCCAGACGCTGTGCCCCTTGAGCTTTTCGGCGGCATCGCGGTCGGGGCTGACGTCGATCTGCGCGACGACCGTGGCGCCCTGCGGCCTGGCGGCCAGCACCTTTACCGGATACGGACGCGACAAAGCGCCCGGGCGCTCCAGGGGAGCAGCGGGCGCTTTCAACCACCACTGTTCAGCGTCGAGCAGTACCTCGGCCTCGGTCGAATGCGGCTGGATCTTGACCCAGCCCTTGATGCCGTAAGCCGACACAATGCGACCCAGCTCTACAAGATCGTCGGGAACCCCAGCGTCTTGGGAGGCGGACATGCGCGCGGTACCGTTATGCCAGCGCTACGCTCAGGCAGCTGCCTTGGCGGAGTATTCTTTAACCAAACGGGTAACGGCGGGCGACAATTGGGCGCCGTTGTCGGTCCAGTGCTTGACGCGGTCGAGCGCCAAACGCAGGTTTTCCTGGCCTTCGTTGCCAACGGGGTTGTAAAAACCCACGCGTTCAATAAAACGACCATCGCGACGGTTACGCGAATCGGCTGCTACAACGTTGTAAAACGGACGTTTCTTCGAGCCACCACGGGCTAGACGAATCACCACCATAGGTAATCCTTTGAAAATGTTGTGAAAAACAAAAGATTCTAGCACTTAATGGCCAGCCTAGGCAAACCTTAGCGCATGAATCCGCCAAATATATTCAAAAAGCCACACCGCCCTGCCCGCTGGCCCGGACGGCCCGGCGCGCCTGCCGCCTGGGCAAGCTGCGCTGAATGGAGCCGAAACCCGCAACGCGCTGCGGCAATAGCCGGCCCCTAGGCCTTAGCGACGCACCAGGAAATGCACGGCGCCATCCGGCGATTCGTTTTGCGCCTTCAGAGCATTGCCCGTTTGCTTGGCAAACGCCTGGAAGTCCCGCACGGCATGCGTATCGGTGGTGATGACCTTCAGTACCTGCCCGCTTTGCAGCTGTGCCAGGGCTTTTTTTGCCCGCAGGATGGGCAAAGGGCATTTTAACCCCGAAGCGTCGACTTCAAGATCGAAATCGGGGGTATCGGATTCACTACCCATGGCCTAGCCTTCGAGCCGCTGCTGCACCCAGCCTTGCACCTGAGAAAGCACGCCCGGCAATGCCGCTTCGTCGGTGCCGCCGCCCATGGCCATGTCGGGACGACCGCCGCCCTTGCCTCCGATCTGCCCGGCCACCATGCCAACCAGATCGCCCGCCTTGACCTTGCCGGCAAGCTCGGAAGCCACGCCGGCCACCAGGCTGACCCGCCCATCGGCCACGGCGGCAAGCACCACCACGGCAGGCTTCAGATTGTCTTTCAGTTGGTCGACCATGCTGCGCAAGGCCTTGGGGTCGGCGCCGGGGATGATGCGGGCCAGAAGCTTGACGCCGCCCGGCAGCTCAACGGCCTTGCCGGCCAGATCGTTGCCCGCCGCCGCGGCCAGCTTGTTTTTCGCCTGGTCCAGGTCGCGCTCGAGCGACTTGATCTGCGCCTGCACCTGGGCGATGCGCTCGGGCAGGTCGGCCGGCTGAGCCTTGAGCAAGGCGGCGGCATGCTGCAAGGCGCCGTTGGTCTGCTGGGCCCAGGCCAGGGCGTTGTCGCCGGTAACGGCCTCGACGCGGCGTACGCCCGCAGCGACCCCGCCTTCGGAAACGATTTTGAACAATCCGATATCGCCGGTGCGCTGCACATGCGTGCCACCGCATAGTTCGCGCGAAAAGCCGATGTCCAGCACCCGCACGACATCGCCGTATTTCTCGCCGAACAGCGCCATGGCGCCGCCCTTGACGGCCTCGTCGTAGGCCATAACCTGCGATACCACCGGCGCATTGGCCAGCACCTGGGCGTTGACGATCTGCTCGATGCGCACGATCTGCTCGTCGGTGACGGGCGCGTCGTGGGCGAAATCGAAGCGGGTCTTGTCGGGATCGACCAGCGAGCCGCGCTGCTGCACATGGCCGCCCAGCACTTCACGCAGGGCCTTGTGCATGAGATGGGTGGCCGAGTGGTTGCGCATGGTACGCGCCCGGCGCTCGCCGTCGACCTGGGCCTGGACCGTATCGCCCACACGCAGGACGCCTTCCAGCAGCTTGCCGTGATGGCCGAACACATTGCTTTGAACCTTTTGCGTATCGAGCACGTGGAAACGGGCGGAGCCCGCAACCAGCTCGCCCGTGTCGCCGACCTGGCCGCCCGACTCGGCATAGAACGGCGTGGCGTCGAGCACCACCACGGCATCCCGCCCGGCGGTCACGGCATCGACTTCGACACCGTCCACATACAGCGCCGTGACGGCGCCCTGCCCCTGCAAATGCTCATAACCGTCGAAGCGGGTTTGGGCGCCGTGGTAGCTCAGGCCTTGCGCGGCCTTGAACTTGCCCGCGGCCCGGGCCTGATCGCGCTGACGGGCCATGGCGACCTCGAATCCGTCGTGGTCGACTTCCACGGAACGCTCGCGGCAGATGTCGGCGGTAAGGTCGACGGGAAAGCCGTAGGTATCGTAAAGCGTGAACAAGGTCTGCCCATCGAGCACGCCCTTTTCGGGAATCTCGGCCAGCGCGGCATCGAGGATGCGCATGCCGTTTTCCAGCGTTTCGCTGAAACGCTCTTCTTCCTGCCTGATGACCTGTTCGACACGCTCTTGATTGCGGGCGAGTTCGGGGTAGGCATCGCCCATTTCGGCGACAAGATCGGCCACCAGCTTGTAGAAGAACAGCTTGGCCTGGCCCAGCTTGTGGCCGTGACGCAAGGCGCGGCGCACAATACGGCGCAGCACGTAGCCGCGCCCCTCGTTGCTGGGGATGACGCCGTCGACGATAAGAAAGCTGCAGGCGCGGATGTGGTCGGCGATGACCTTGAGCGAATTATTGCTTAGATCGGCAGTGCCGGTTTCGCGCGCAGCCGCCTTGATGAGCGCCTGGAACAGGTCGATTTCGTAGTTGGAATGCACGTGCTGCAGCACGGCGGCTATGCGCTCCAGCCCCATGCCGGTGTCCACGCAGGGCTTGGGCAGCGGTTCCATATGGCCCGAGGCATCGCGCTCGAACTGCATGAAAACCAGGTTCCAGATCTCGATGTAGCGGTCGCCGTCTTCTTCGGGAGAGCCCGGAGGGCCGCCCCAGATTTCGGGGCCATGATCGTAGAAGATTTCGGAACAGGGGCCGCACGGGCCGGTATCGGCCATTTGCCAGAAGTTGTCGGACGCATAGCGGGCGCCCTTGTTGTCGCCGATGCGTATGATGCGCTCGACCGGCACCTTGATTTCCCTGGCCCAGATGTCGTAGGCCTCGTCGTCTTCCTGGTACACCGTTACCCACAGCTTTTCGGCCGGCAGCTTGTAGACCTGGGTAAGCAGCTCCCAGGCATAGCGGATGGCATCGTGCTTGAAGTAGTCGCCGAAGCTGAAATTGCCCAGCATTTCGAAAAACGTGTGGTGGCGCGCCGTGTAGCCCACGTTTTCCAGGTCGTTGTGCTTGCCGCCGGCCCGCACGCAACGCTGCGAGCTGGTGGCGCGATGATACGGGCGGGTTTCCTTGCCTGTGAATACATCCTTGAATTGCACCATCCCCGCATTGGTGAACAGCAGGGTTGGGTCGTTGGCCGGAATCAGGGACGACGAAGGCACGACATGGTGGCCCTTGGACTCAAAAAAGGACAAAAACTTGCGGCGAATTTCGGATGTTTTCATTAGACAAAAGTGCTAAATGACGGGTAACCGCTGATTATAGAGGATTACCGGATTCATCCAGCAAGGGAAGCAATTGCGCCACCACCGAAACCGCAATGACGCTGGGCAGTTTGCTGGAGGTGGACACCAGGCCGATGGGGCACTGCATGCGGTCGACCAGTTCGCCGGGAAAGCGTTGCCGCAACTGCGAAATGAAGCGCGCCTTCTTGGTGGACGAGCCTATCAGCCCCAGGAAGCGGAACGGCTTATGGCGGAATATCTGCTCGATGATTTCCAGGTCCAGCGCGTGGCTGTGCGTAAGAACCAGCCAATAGGCATTGTCTGGGCAATCCCGGACATCGTCGGCATCGCCCTCCAGGCACACGACGTTCCCCGGTATGGTCTCGGGCCACCAGTCGTCGCGGGGATCCAGCCATGTGACCCGTACGGGCAGTTCGCCCAATAGCCGCACAATGGCGCGGCCCACGTGGCCGGCGCCGCATACGACCACGTCCAGCGCCGGCACCGACACGACATCGCTCAGGAGGCCGCTGCGCTCGTCCCAATGCGTGCAGAGAGGCTTTCGCCCCCCTTCCTGCGCCCCGCTGCCCGCTTCCCGTGCCGCGCCGCCGGAAGGCCCAGGCGAGGCTGGCCCGTCCCCGCCGGCAACGATGGCGACGTCGCTTTCGCCCTGATCGACGAAGCCGGCGGCGTCCACGCCGTCCAGCGGCACGATCACCCGGCGCAGGACGGACTCTTCGGCCTCCAGCCGCGCCGCCAGCTCGTCGCACCAGCGCAAGTCGCGCCGATCCAGGTACTCGAAAGACAGCCACACCACGCCGCCGCAGCACTGGCCAAGCCTGGCGCCAAGCGGATACCGGACGGTCTGGCGGCGCTGACGGCCCGCATCGGCCAGCATTTGCCCGGCCAGCTCGATGGCCTGCTGCTCGAGGCGGCCGCCTCCGATGGTGTCGTGCGAGCCCAGGGCGTCGACCCACATCTTTGCCCCGGCATCGCGTGGCGCCGACCCCCTGACCTGCGCCACCGTCACCAGCACCAGAGGCTCGCCCCGCC